>NZ_JBMNDR010000024.1:37040-93280 GCF_052543235.1 Streptomyces sp. SAS_272
TCCCCCCCCTCCCCCCCCCCCCCCCCCCCACCGCCGTGACCGGACTGACCCCCGAGTGGGGTCCCGAGTCGGCGGAGAGCTGGCTGGACAGCTACCTCTCCGCGGCGGCGGTCATGGACGCTCTGCGGACCTATGCAGGACCGCCCTACGACGCCGTCGTCATGGCCGGATTCGGCGAGCACGGCCGGGAGGGCGTGCGGGAGTTGGTCGACGTGCCCGTCGTCGACATCACCGAGGCGGCGGCGCATCTGGCATGCCTGCTCGGGCGCCGGTACGGGGTGGTGACCACGCTGCAGCGCTCCTGCGGACAGATCGAGGACAGCCTGGAGCTCGCGGGCGTGGGCCGCAACTGCGCCGCCGTCGTGGGCACCGGGCTCGGCGTTCTCGATCTCGGCGACGCCGAGCGCACGGAGGCGGCCTTCCTGGCCGCGGCCGAACGGGCCCGGCTGGCGGGGGCCGAGGTGCTGGTCCTCGGATGCGCCGGGATGACGGGGCTGCAGCGGGCGGTGGGGGACAAGCTGGGCCTGCCGGTCGTCGACGGGGTGGGGGCTGCGGTGAAGCTGGCGGAAGGGCTGGTGGGGCTGGGCCTGACGACCAGCCGGACGGGAAGCTTCGCGAAACCGGAACCCAAGGGGAGGGCATGGCGGCCCACTCGGACGGACGGCTCGGACGGCCCGGACGGCCCGGGTAGCTCGGGCGGACGGCCCCGGCCCATCGCTCGTTGACGAGAGCCCGCAGGGGAAGGTCACGGGCGCGGCCCCGGACCAGCGCGGCGACGGGACGGTCCTCCGGGGGAACCTCCCCCCGCCATCGCCGATCCGGCCCTCGCCGCGCGCCCTGCCGCCGATCTCGCCGTCGCAGCCCGCGCCACTGCCGATCGCGCCGCCGACGCTTACCCGGCGGATCAAACCGTTGGACTGAGCGGACCGTCTTCGAAAAGCTTGGTGCCATGCGCAGCAAGAGCCTGGGCCGTTTCACGGGGGCGGACTTCTAGCGGGCCACGCCGGAAGTTCCGGCGGGCCCCAGAAGGTCTGCCATGTCCCGAACCGTCCATCACGTCCCTCTCCGGCATCGCGTCGAGCCGCTTGAGCTGTTCGACCAGGGCCGGCACCTCGCCACGGGCCACTTCCTAGTGGAACTTCGTTACCGCGCCGCGGACTTGACTCGCGCGCGGCGCGAGCGGCGGCGTCCTGCGCCCGTACTGCTGGTCCGGGCGTTCCGCGCCCACACCTTTCCGCGGAGCCTGAACGAGCAGGTCGACGACCCTTACGAGCGGCGTGCCCGCGCAGCGCTGGCCGTTTTCCGCTCGACGGCGCGCAACCGTCTGCGGGCGGCCCCGCCCGGCGCTCTCCTCGCCGCGGCCGAGGAACTGGACCATCCGCCGACCCGCCACCGCCACCGGAACCTGTGGTAGCGCTGACCGGCACGACGCGGGCGAAGGCCGTGCGCCCCTCTTCGGCGGGAGGAGCGGGAGGAGCGGGCGCGGCTGGTGGAGCGGGGGCGGCCGGAGGAGCGGCCGGATCGGACGGGACGCCCTGTTTTCGGCACGAGAGGCGCTCTTCGGGCGTTGCGTTCATAAAGAATGCGGGTTCGGCCGTTCCCGTCACCTCGTCGCAACGCAACGGCCCCGCTCCGCACGGAACCACCGCCTACCGTGGACACCACAGCTCACCGCTGACCGCCCCGGCCACCGTCGCCCGAAGGCGCACCCCCGCCCTCGCCCCGACAGGAGCTCCGTGTTCCCGCGCCCGCACATTCCCGCTCGCGCACATGCCGTCCTGCCGCCCTGGCTCTCCCACGCCCTGCGCACCCAGCGAGGGCCGGTGCCGTGGAGCGCGGTCACCCGCGGGGCGCTGTCGGCCGGCCCCCTTCTCCTGGCCGCTCTGCTCGCCGGGCAGATCTCGCTCGGGGTCGTCGCCGCCATAGCCGCCATGCTCGCCGGGATCAACGACCGGCCCGGCAGCCGACGGGCCTCCGTCAAGCGGCTGGGGGCGCCCGCGTTCGCCGGAGCGGCCGGACTGTTCGCCGGCACCTACGGCGGGGAGCAGCTGGAGGCCGTCGCGCTGACGGCCGTCCTGACCGGTCTCGGGCTCCTCGCCGGCGGGATGAGCGCGATCGGGCCGGTCGCCTCCGCGGCGGGTACGCAGTTGCTGGTCGGCGCGGCGGTCGGGGCCGGGATGCCGCTGCCGGAGGAGGGATGGGCGCGCGCTCTCGCCTACCTCGCGGGGGCGGGCTGGCTGCTGGCCCTGCGGCTCGCGCTGCCCACGCCGGGCGCGCTGACCGGTGACTTCCGCTTCGACGGGGAGCGGGACGCGGTGGCCCGTGTCTACGACGCCGTCGCGGAGCTGCTCGACACCGTCGGCACGGGGCGCGCCGTCGAACGCCGGGCAGCGCTCACCGCCGCCCTCGACCATGCCCAGGACGCCCTGGCCGGCCCCCGGCTGCGCCGCCGCGCGGGTTCCGCGGTCGAACGGCGGCTGCATGCCCAGTACGCCGCCGCGCTGCCGCTCGCCGAGGCCGCGACCGCGCTGGCCTGGACCGGGGAACCGCTCTCGCAACGGGCTTCCCTCGGACCCCGCCGGCTCGCCGACGCCGTACGTCAGAACACCCACACCGGCCCGCTGCCGGCGCCCTCCCGGTCCGCCCCCGCGCTGCGCGCCCTCGACGACGCTCTGTTGCACGCCGCCGAAGCCTTCGACCAGGGGCGCGGGAGCGACCTGCACACCCGGCGGCGCGGCGCACGCGACCTGCTGCGCGCCGCGTTCGGTGCGGGCGGCCGGGAGTACGGGCTGCGGGTCGCCCTCTCCTTCGGGGTCGCCGTCGCCGTCGCGCAGGCCCTCTACCACTCGCACGAATACGGGCGGCACCCGCACTGGTACTGGCTGCCCGCCACCGCCGTCTTCCTGGTGAAACCCGACCTCGGCCCCCTGGTGTCCCGGGTGCTCTGCCGGGCGGCGGGCACCGTGCTCGGGGCGCTGCTCTTCGCCGGCTTCGCCGCCGTGCTGCCCCGGCCGGAGGGGCTGGTCGCGCTCGTCGCCGTCTGCGGTGCGCTGATACCGGTCGCCACCCGGCACTTCGCCGCCCAGACCGCCGTCGCCACGGTCCTCGTACTGGCTCTGGTGATGGTCGGCGGGGAGCCGCAGGCCTCGGTCAGCCGGATCGTGGAGACGCTGCTGGCCTGCGTGATCGTGCTGATCGTCGGGCATCTGCCGATGCCGGCGGAGCGCGGCGGACAGGTGCGGGCCCAGCTCGCCGCGGCCGCGGCCGCCGCGCACGCCTACCTCGCCCACGTCCTCGCCGGAGCCGGCGAGGGCCCGGCTCTCGGCGCTTCGGAGGACGGCCCGGCTTTCGGCGCCTCGAAGGACGGCTCCGCTCACCGTGGTTCGGACGGCGGCTCCGCTCTGCGGGACTCCGATGACGGCTCGCTCCTCGGTGGCTCCGACGACCGTTCCGTCCGCTGGACGCTGCGCCGTGAGGCCTATCGCACGCTTGCCGAGGCCCGTACCGCCATCGCTCTCGCCGCCCACGAACTGCCCGCGCTCGCCCGGCACACGCAGGGCACGGACGAGGTCGCCGCCGTCCTGGAACGGCTCGTCGACACGACCACCGCCTGCGCGGTCCACCTCGACGACGCCGGGCGGCTCACCACCCGGCACCGGAATCGCCTCACCGAGCTCCTCGGCGAACTCGCGGTGGGCAGCGCACGGGTGGGGCTGCCCGGCCCGGCGCCCTCCCTGCCTCCCGCGACGCGGGCGAACCTCTCCGCACCACGCTGAGGTCTTCCGTGCCGGCGCTGCGCGATGGGCGCCCTCGCCGTCACGGCCTTTACGACCGGTGAGACGTGTACGACCACGGACACGCAAGGCGCCGGGGATGTTCGTCAGGTGACCGGATTCTCACACTCCGCACCGAACGCGTGTCACCTATGTCTCAGTCCGGCAACCGGGCGAGGCGATCGGCCTCTGTGCAGCGTTAACTCCTACAAGTACGACGCTGATCGGAGGTGCGAGATGGTGAACGGGCGAACCGTGCTCGAACGCTTTCCCGCGGGCGGGCCGCGCGGGTCGTGGCCCGCGGAGGAGTTCGCGCACGCGCGGCGCATGGAGGGACTGGCCGCCGAGGTCGTCATGGACCTCGCCACGGACACGTTCCTGGTCGTCGTCCGCAGCGTCGACGCCACGCAGTGAGATCAGCCGGCCGGTGCCTCGTGCCGGTGCCTCGTGCCGGTGCCTCGTGCCCGGTGTCGGTGGTCGGTGGTCGATGCCGGCCGGCCGGTGACCGGGGACGGCCGCCGGTGACGGGTGTCAGCCGCCCGGTCGGTGACGGGTGTCAGCCCGACGGGGACCGGGCCGGCGTCGGCACCGTGAACTGCTCGGCCTGGAGCGCGTACAGCTCGGCGTAGACGCCGCCTCCCGCGAGCAGTTCGTCCGGCGTCCCGGACTCCACCAGTCGGCCCTGGTCGAGGACGTGCACCAGGTCGGCGTGCCGGACCGACGCCAGCCGGTGGGTGATCAGGACGACCGTCTGGCCGCTGTCGGCCAGCGCGCGGATCTTCTCGAAGACCTCCAGCTCGGCCCGGGCGTCCAGGGCCGCCGTCGGCTCGTCCACGATCAGGATGCGCCCGCGCCGGTAGGCCGCCCGTGCGATGCCCAGGCGCTGCCACTGGCCGCCGGACAGCTCGTGTCCGCCGCTGAAGTGCCGGGCGAGCAGGGTGTCCAGACCGCGCGGAAGATCCGTGACGACCTCCTCGGCCCCCGCCTCCGCGATCGAGGCGGCGAGTCGGTCCTCGGTCAACGGCGCGGCGGAACGTCCGACGGCGATGTTGACCCGGGCGGTGAACGGCCACCTCTTGAAGTCCTGCGCCACCATCGCGATCCGTTCGGCGAGCCGGTGCCGGTCGGCGTCGGCTGCGTCCACGCCGTCCCACAGAATCCGTCCCCGGTCCGGTCTGTACAGCCCGGCCAGCAGTTTCACCAGTGTCGTCTTGCCGGAGCCGTTCTCGCCGACCAGCGCGATGATCCGTCCCAGCGGGAGCGAGAGGGTGACGTCGTCGAGGGCGGGGCGCGCCGACTCGCCCGGGTAGCCGAACGTGACGTTCTCGAAGCGGATCTCGCGCGGATCGTCCGGGAGGGCCACGCCTCCCACCGGGATCGCCCGATCGGCCGCCTCCACGTACAGCCGCTGCAGATCGCCCACGAACAGGGCCTCCTCGTGCAGCTGGTTGACCTCCAGCACCAGGGTGTTGAGGCTCGCCGAGCCGCTGCGGATCGCGATGACGGCCGTCCCCGCCACCGCGAGCGCCATCGTCCCGGTGAACAGCAGTCCGCCGAGCGTGGCGTAGGTGGCCAGCGTGGCCACCCCTGTCCAGGTCGCCGCGACCAGCCCGGTGCGGGCGGCGAGCCGGGCCAGCCGGGCCTGCTCCGCCTCGGCGGTCTCGGACATCGCGCGGAAGTGGCGCAGCAGGAACGGGCCGACGCCGTGGACCCGGATCTCGGGCGCCGCGGCGGGTTCGGTGAGCAGACCGGCGATGAGGTGCCCCGCGCGCGCGTGCTGCACCCAGGTGTGGAACGACTCGTAGCGGCGCCGGGCGTTCGTCAGGGCGCTCCAGGCGCTGGGCAGGGTCATCGTCACCAGCAACGGCAGCAGGAGCGGATGCAGCACCGTCAGTACGCCGGCCGAGGCGATCAGGGAGATCAGCGCGTTCACGACGCGCGTGCCGTGGCTGATCATGTAGCGGCTGGAGCGGGCTCCGTACTGGGCGGTGTCCAGCAGCTTGTGAAAGGCGTGGTCCTCGATCGCGGCGAGCTCGACCGCGGCCGCCCGCTCCAGATACAGCTCCGTCGCCACCCGCTCCACCTTGGGCTCCAGCCGCCCGGTGGCATAGGTCGACGCGGCCCGCAGCAGCGCCGAGAGCAGGAGCACGGCGGCCATCAGGGCCAGCGCGGGGGCGGCGCCGCGCAGCCGGTCCTCGATCACGCCTCCGGTGATCAGCCGGCCCAGCACGGCGTTCATCGCCAGCAGGCCGACCGCCTGCGCCGCGCCCCGGGCGATCTCGGCGGCCAGGACGATGCGGGCGGCTCGCGGGTCGGCCTGCCGGGCCAGGCGGAGGGTCGCGGTGAGCAGGGACGGCAACCGGGTCACCATGGCCCGGAAGTTGAGCTCCAGGAAGGCGTCCCGGTGCTGGTTCCAGCCCGTGTCGTAGCGGAGCGGTCCGCCGAACAGCAGCCGCTCGGACTCGGAGACGTCACGCTCGTCGGGACGTGCCTCCCGAGCCTTTGCTCGCTGCTCCTCCTCCGTCGGACGTCCCTTTCCCGCCTGCCGTGCCTGCCCCACCGTCGGCCTCCCCGGTCGCGATCGCGGACGACGGCCACTATCGCGGGAGGAGGAGCCCCGAGGGCAGGGCGCAGGAGGAGGGAGACGGGACGCGCGGGCGTGCGCCGGGACGGAGGCGCCGGCCGCTCGCAGAGGTCCGGGAGGTCTCTCTCAGGCGCTGATCGGCCGTGACCAGGCGGGCGTCGTGCCCGTCAGGCGGCACAGGGCCAGGTACAGGGGGATCGGCGGGGTGTAAGGAAGAGTGCCGTCCGGCCGGTGGATGAGACCGGGGGCCCGCGGGGAGTCCGTGAGGAGCGCGCCCGTGGCGTACTGCGCGGGCGCGGGCCATTCCAGCGCGTAGTCGGAGTCCGACGGGACCAGCCACCACCAGTGCGCCTGGTCGGCGTAGACACAGCCCATGCGCGGCAGCCGCGGCATGAGCAGCGGGCCAAGGCGGGCGGGGACGGAGACGGCGTCGCATCCCAGCGGGGCGGTCATGCCTTCCGGGACCGCGAGCCGGCGCGGGGCCGCGGCGGCGGGCGGGCCGCCCGGTCCGCGGTGCAGGCGCACCAGTGTGTCGAGCGTGCGCACCGGTGCCCGGCCGGGGCCGGGGATCACGTCCTGCCCCGCTCGCGACCGTGCTCGAGCGGCTGGGGGAGCGGGAGCGCGGCCGCCGGGTGGCTGGGCGTCCGGGCGTATCGGGCGCCCAGGCCCCCGACGGCGTTGTGGTCGGCCGTGCGGTGCCACTGCGGTGCCACGCGGGCGGCGAGGACGCCGGAGCCGGACGCGGGGTGCGGGCGGGCCGTCGGTTCGGTCGGCGCCGGTCCGGCCGGCGCGTGGAGCCGCTGTTCGGCCGGCTCGTCCTCGTCGGCCGGGTCGTCGCCCGTCCCCGGCTTCGGGCGGGCGCCCCAGCCGAGGTCGTTGCGCGGCCCCGCGGGGCCGGCGGACGGCCGTGCGGAACCGTCGTGGAACTCGTCCTGGGTGTCGAGGAGGTCGCCGAGGTCGCAGGGGAGCGGTGCGGCGGCGTCGAGGCTGTTGCAGGGTTCGGCCGGGTCACGGGGAGCGTCGGCCTTGCGCAGCAGGTCGGCCCAGACCAGCAGGCCGGGCCCGTGTTCCTGGGCGCCCCAGGAGTGGCAGAGGGCCTCGACCAGGATCAGTCCCCGGCCGTGCTCCTCGTCGGGCCGCTGCGGCGAGGGGTGCGGCTCACCGGGGGCGCAGCCCTGGTCGCGCACGGCTATGCGGACCAGGTCGTCGCCGTCGTGCAGCTCGCAGACGACGATGTCGCTCGCGGTGTGCACGATCGCGTTGGTGACCAGCTCGGAGACGACCAGGGCGGCGGTGTCGCAGGTGTCCTCGCACACCGACCAGCCCGTCAGCCGGGCCCTCGTCAGGCGTCTGGCCTGGGCGGGGGAACCCGGGTGGGCGGCCAGTTCGAATCGGAACCGGCGCTCGGCAGCGGCCTGGTCGGGGCCTGCTCCCGCGCTGGCACCGAGACCCTGGGGGCGGCCTGCGGCGGCGTCTGTTCCTAAGGGCGCGGACGGAATCACGCTTGCCACTATCGCCCCGCCGTGAACACTTGGCAAGTGTCACTCTGAAAAATGCAGAGTGCTGTGTGACGCGGTGGAGGGCCGTGGCACACTGCTCCGCAACAGCACGTAGAACGGCGCCGGTCGGGACCGCCGGAGATCCGTACTCCTCCGTACAGATCTGCGGGCCATGTCCTCGAGTGGCGCCGTAGGGCTGTCGGGATTCTTTCGTGGACCGGCCGGGGCGGGGCTCGTGGGACCCCGCGCGACCGGCCGGGCTCTTCGTGGAGGTGGAGCGTGAGCGAACCGCGGTCCGCGCCGACGGTCGGGCAGGTCGTCCTCGGTCGGCGTCTGCTGGACCTGCGGGAACGCGCCGGGCTCAAGCGCGAGGAAGCCGCCCGCATCCTGCGGGTCGCGCCCGCCACCGTCCGCCGTATGGAGATGGCCGAGGTCAGCCTCAAGATCCCGTATCTGCAGCTGCTGCTGAAGGCCTACGGCGTCACCGACGAGGAGGCCGAGGGCTTCGTCCAGCTCGCCGAGGACGCCAACCAGCCTGGCTGGTGGCAGCGCTTCCACGACGTCCTGCCCGGCTGGTTCTCGATGCACGTCAGCCTCGAGGGCGCCGCGGCGCTCATCCGCCAGTACGAGCCCCACTTCGTCCCCGGACTGCTCCAGACCGAGGACTACGCGCGCGGGGTCCTGAAGTCCGGCGCCATCGGTCAGACCCGGCCGGAGGACATCGAGCGTCTCGTCGCGCTGCGCATACAACGCCAGGATCTGCTCACGCGTGAGGATGCGCCCCGGTTGTGGGTCGTGATGGACGAGACCGTCCTGCGCCGCTCCGCCGGCGGCCCGGAGGTGATGCGCGCGCAGATCGACAAACTGCTCGAGGCCGCGGACCTGCCGAATGTGACGTTGCAGGTCGCCCCGTTCGCGAACGGGCCGCATCCGGGCACGTACGGGCCCTTCGTGCTCTTCCGATTCGCCATGCCGGAGCTTCCGGACATGGTCTACAGCGAGTACCTGACCGGCGCGGTCTATCTCGACGCGCGCACCGAGGTGGCGACCCACCTCGAGGTCATGGACCGCATGGCGGCGCAGGCCGCTACAGCACATCGCACGAAGGAGATCCTCCGGGATCTCCGCAAGGAGTTGTGAATGGATCGCATCAAGCCGCGCAAACGGGTCTACAACGGCATGCCCGCGCGGGACTTGGGCAGCGAAGGCTGGCACAAGCCGTGGAGCGGCGGGAACGGCGGGAACTGCCTGGAGGCGATGAAGCTCGCCGACGGCCGGATCGCCGTCCGCCAGTCCACCGACCCGGACGGTCCGGCGTTGATCTACACCACCGACGAGATGACGGCCTTCATCGAGGGAGCGAAGGCGGGAAAGGCGGACTTCCTGTTGTCCTGACGTGACTGCGGTGACGTTGTGCGATGTCCCGGCCGCCTGTCGATGCCTCGATTGCCTTCTTCCCGCTCGACTTCCTAAATTTGGCACTGAATTGATCTTCATTGACCACACCGGACGCTTATGGAGTGCTTCATGACCGGGCAGGCTCCGACCCTCGCCGCCGAGCGGGGGTACGGCCCGCGCCCTTGACGCAGTAGAGGAGGCACAACGGGCGGGGAGGCGCGGGGAGGGGAGGCGCGGAAAGGCAGCAGGAGTGTTGCCGTGTTTCCGCGGCCCGCTCTCGCGTCCCTCCCGCTGTCGCGCCCAGGCTTCGGTGTCGGCGTTCCTGTCCCGCGGCAGCGCCTCGCCGTCGCCTTTCGCCGCCGTGTCGCCCGGTCGCGGCCCGGCATCGCCGTCCCGCCGGTCGGCGGGGCGGAGAGACGCCTCTCCGCACGCGTCTCTCCGCACGCGTCTTCGGGCACGCGTCTCTCCGCACGCGCCCTTCCCGCCCGCTTCCCGGCGACGGTTCGCCGTCCCTCAGCCGTCGGCCGGGCGCCGCCGCGTGTCCGGCGGGAGCCCCTGGCACAGCGCGTCCAGCGCCGCCCCGTAGGCGTGGTCCGGCGGCGTCGCGTAACCGACCACGAGTCCGTCCTGCGCCGCCATGTCCGTGGCCGGATGACGGAAGTCCGCCAGGCCGTCCAGCGCGACGCCCTGCCACGCGGCCGCCTTCAAGGCCGACCGCTCGGTGCCCGGCGGCAGCCGCAGCACCGCGTGCAGACCGGCCGCCACCCCGGTGACCTCGACGTGCGGCGCCTGTGCGGCGAGCGCCTCGACCAGTCGGTCCCGGCGACCGCGGTACCGCTGCCGCATACGCCGCACATGACGGTCGTACGACCCGGACGCGATGAGGTCGGCCAGGCTGAGCTGGTCCAGAACGCTCGCCCATGCCTCCCGCTCGCCCTTGGCCGCGAGGACCCCGTCCACGTAGCGCCCGGGCAGCGCCATCCAGCCGAGGCGCAGCGCGGGCGACAGGCTCTTGCTGACCGAGCCGATGTAGATCACCCGCTCGGGATCGAGTCCCTGGACCGCCCCGACCGGCTTGCGGTCGTAGCGGAACTCCCCGTCGTAGTCGTCCTCCAGGACGACGCCGCCACGCGAGCGTGCCCAGTCGATCACCGCCGCCCTGCGGTTCGGATGCAGTGGGCCGCCGGTCGGGAACTGGTGCGCCGGCGTGAGCAGCACCGCCCGTTCGCGCCCCAGTCGTCCGACGCAGGCCCCGTCCTCGTCCAGGGGAAGGGGCGTCGTCCGCACTCCCGCCGTCGCCAGCAGTTCCCGGTGGAAGCCCAGCCCGTAGGCCTCCACAGCCAGCGGACCGCGCAGGACCCCGCTGCCCGGGGTGAACAGCAGACGCAGTGCGTGAGCGAAGCCCGAGCAGATCACGAGGCGTTCGGGCACCGTGCGCACACCACGCGCGCGTGCCAGGTACTCGGTCAGTGCCTCCCTCAGTTCCCGGCGTCCGGCGGGGTCGCCGGGCCCGAACGCCTCGGCGGGCGCCTGCTGGAGGGCGCGCCGGTAGGAGGCCAGCCACGCCGAACGCGGGAACGAGGAAACGTCCGGAACGCCCTGCCGCAGATCGTGCCGGGGGCCACGCGCGCGTGCGGGCGCCCTGACGGCCACGCGCTCGGACCGGCGCAGCGGCTCGGCCCGCTCGGCCACCCGCGTGCCGGAGCCCTGCCGGGCTGTCAGCCAGCCCTCCGCGACGAGTTCCGCGTACGCGTCGGCCGCCGTGTTGCGGGCGACGCCGAGGTCGGCGGCGAGAGAACGGTAGGGCGGCAGGCGGGTTCCCGGAGGGAGCCGTCCACTCCGCACGGCCTCGCGCAGCGCCCGGATGAGCGCGGCTCGCCGCCCGCCCGGCCCGGACAGCTCCAGATGCAGGTCCGCGCCGATCCGCTGCGCGGAATTGACCCATGAATCCGCCATGAGAATGCACCCTACAGGCAGTCTTTCCTCTCCCTAGGTTGATGGTCATGACGCCGAGGAGGAGAGCGACCGGTGCCGACCTGGGGCCCGCGGGCCCCAGCCCAGAGCTGGACACAGGCGTGGGGGTGAAGGCGGAGGTGGGGGTTCAGGTGAGGCAAGAGGTAGAGGCGCAGGCAGAGGCAGAGGCAGAGGCAGAGGCAGAGGCGGAGACGGGGACGGAGGCGGAGGCCGAGGCGGGGGTGAAGGCGGGGGTGGACTCGGGCCTGGGCCAGGACTCGGGCCTGGGTACGGACCCGGACCGGCATCCGGACCCGGGTGAGGCCAGGCGCGGGGGCGAGGGCGACGGCGGGGTCGGGGGCCCCGGGCAGGCCGGAGGCAGGACCCGTCTCGACTTCGGCCGGTCCGCCCGCAAGGCGTTCCGCGCTCTCGTCGGCCTCGACGCCGCCGCACGCGAGGGCCTGGACCCGGCCCTCGTCGAACTGATCCAGATTCGGGCCTCCCGTCTCAACGGCTGCGCCTACTGCCTGCACATGCACACGGGCGACGCCCGCAGGGCCGGCGAGAGCGAGGAACGGCTGCACATGGTGGCCGTCTGGCGCGAGGCCCGTCACTTCTTCACGGAGCGGGAGCAGGCCGCCCTGGCCCTGACGGACGCGGTGACGCTGGTGGCCGACGACGGCGTCCCGGACGACGTCTACGCCGCGGCCGCAGCCCGCTTCGACGAGAGCGAGCTGGCTCAGGTGCTGGCCCTGATCTGTACGATCAACACGTGGAACCGGGTGGCTCTGACCACGGCGAAGATCGCGGGGACCGACGAGCGGCGCTGAGAACGCGGCCCGCGTCCCGAGTCCCGAGTCCCGCGTCCCGAGTCCCGCGTCCCGAGTCCCGCGTCCCGCGTCCCGAGTCCCGAGTCCCGAGTCCCGCGTCCCGCTGTCCACGGCCCCCGCGGAGGCGGGCGGACAGCCGGAGCGGACGCGACGCACGGCGGTCCGTGTCCCACCCATCAGCCGCGTGAACAACCCTGCGGGTCAATGCATCTAGACGCTCATCGGCCGGTCGTACGGGCCGATCGGCGCCGGCAGCCGGGAGGTGCCCGTCAGGCGACGGTCGACGGCCGCCGCCACCGCCCGCCCCTCGGCGATGGCCCACACGATCAGCGACTGGCCGCGCGCCGCGTCCCCCGCGGCGAAGACGCCGGGGACGTTCGTCGCGAAACCGGCGTCCCGTGCGATCGTGCCGCGCGGTTCCAGGGTCAGCCCGAGCTGTTCGACGAGCCCGTCCTCCCGGTCGGGTCCGGAGAAGCCGAGGGCGAGCAGCACCAGGTCGGTGCGGAGCGCGCGAGCCGTGCCGGCCACCGGCCTGCGCCGAGCGTCCACCTCGGTGAGGTGCAGGGACTGCACGTGACCGGTCTCGTCGCCGGAGAAACGGAGTGTGGACGCGGCGAACAGCCGGGCGTCCGCGTCCGCGGCAGGCGCGGACCGCAGATCGCGCGCCTCCTCGTGCGCCGCCGAGAGGCGGTAGATCTTCGGATACGTCGGCCAGGGGTCGGCGTCCTCGTCGCGCTCCGCGCCGGGCTGAGCGTAGATGTCCAGCTGGGTCACGGAGGCGGCGCCGTCGCGCACCGCCGTGCCCAGGCAGTCGGCGCCGGTGTCGCCGCCGCCGACGATGACGACGTGCTTCCCGGCGGCGGACATGGGGGACCTCTCCAGATCTCCCTCGCACACCCGGTTGGCCAGCGGCAGATACTCCATCGCCTGGTGTATGCCGGTCAACTCCCGTCCCGGGACGTGCAGTTCGCGCCACTCGGTCGCCCCGGTGGCGATCACCACGGCGTCGTAGCGGGACCGCAGATCCGCGGCCATGACGTCCCGCCCGACGGTGGTCGACGTGCGGAACTTCGTGCCCTCGGCCCGCATCTGCTCGATCCGTCGTTCGAGATGCCGCTTCTCCATCTTGAACGCGGGAATGCCGTACCGCATCAGTCCGCCGACGCGGTCGTCCTTCTCGTAGACGGCGACCGTGTGCCCGGCCCGGGTCAACTGCTGCGCGGCGGCCAGCCCGGTGGGCCCGGAGCCGATCACGGCCACCGTCTTCCCCGACAGCCGGTCCGGCGGCCGCGGCGGGGTCAGCCCGTCGGCCCAGGCCCGGTCGGCGATGGCCGCCTCGACGTTCTTGATGGTGACGGCGGGCTGGTTGATGGCCAGGACGCAACCCGCCTCGCACGGCGCCGGACACAACCGGCCGGTGAACTCGGGGAAGTTGTTCGTCGCGTGCAGCCGCTCGGCGGCCGCCCGCCAGTCCTCCCGTGACACCAGGTCGTTCCACTCCGGGATCAGATTGCCGAGCGGGCAGGCCTCGTGGCAGAACGGGACGCCGCAGTCCATGCACCGGTCGGCCTGCTCGCTGATGAGGGGCAGCAGCGCCCCGGGGACGTACACCTCGTCCCAGTCCGCGACCCGTTCCCCGACCGGCCGACGGGGCCAGTCCCGGCGCGGTGTGGTCATGAATCCCTTGGGATCGGCCATGGGCGTGCCCCTTGCGTACGCGTACGACAGGCCGAGCGTCGTCGGGCGGCACTCTCCCGGCCACGATACGTTCTGTCGGCCCTGCACGCAGAGGGGAGTGACACAGGTGCTTCGCTCGGATCAGGGGTGCTTAGGTCGCATCAGAGGTGCTTCGGTCGGATCAGGGGTTCTTCGCTCAGATCAGAGGTGTTTCGGTTTATCAGGGGTGCTTCGGTTCATCAGGGGTGCTTCGGTCAGACCAGGGCGAGGAGGTACACGGCCGCCGAGGCCGCGGACGCCAGCGTGCGCACATGGTTCCACCGCGTCCACTCACGCAGGTAGACGGGCCAGTACGCGTCGGCCTCCGGCGTGCCCGGCTCCTTCCGCGTCAGCGCCTCGTTGCGCGGCACGTTCGCCACGACGGTCACTCCGAACGCGCCGCACAGATACAGCGCGCTGCCCACCAGCAGGCGTGCGGTCCCGTGGTCCGGCAACAACACGAACGTCACCACGGTGATCACCGCGCACAGCGCCGCGGAGCCGAGGAACAGGACCATGAACACCGGAGTCATCGCCGAGGCGTTGATCGCGTTCATCGCCGCCGCGCCCTGCGCGGGCGGCAGCGCGGCGAGTCCTCGCATCACCAGGACGGAGAAGGCGCAGAAGACCCCGGCCATCAGTCCCGTCGTCAACGCGCCCAGCACCGCGAGCACCACATACGGTCCCTCGATCATGACAACGTCAACTCCCACCCGTCCAGCGTGATCCTGCCCGGTACCGCCTCTCACCTCAAGTGAGATCCCGCTCATGATCGTTGACCATCGTCGAGACGCGCGACGACATGCGCGGACGTCCCCCGTCTCCGGTCGTCCCGTCGGCCTTGTCCGAGCCGCGCGGTGCGTACCCGCCTCTAAGCCGCGGTGACGCCGTCCCTGGCCGTCCGGACGCCCCGGTCGTCGCCCCACGTGCGGATCAGCGTCTCCACGTCCCCCGCGATCCGGCGGCGCGCCTCGTGCCGTGGCACGCCGCTCATCAACAGCCGGTCGTACGGCGTGTCCAGGTGCCGGACGGACGCCCTGACCGCGAAGACGACCGCCGCCTCGGACAGCGCCCGCCCGGCGGCGCTGCGGCCGACCCGGCCGCTGCCGCGCAGAGAGGCATGCGCGGCGATCCCGTGCGCCCGTTCTTCCGGACAGCCCGGGAACAGCCGCAAGATCTCCGCCGCGAACATCTCCGCAAAGCGCGCGTCCTGCGCCGACCGCAGCCGGGCGTCGCGTGCCCGACGCCGGCGCCGGGCCTCCGCGTCCGCCAGACACCGCTCCTCGGCGCGGGCAAGCGCGGCCTCCTCGACCAGGACGCCCTGCCGTTCGTACCGACCCTTGCGCCGGTTGAACCGGACGACCACCACCGACAGCCCGCTCTCCTCCCGTGACCTGCGTGTCAGTGCCGTGTCGCCGCTCGGCAGGAACACCAGGTGCCCGAGGTCGGCGCAGTCCAGACAGCGCGGTGCGGCGTCCTCCAGGATCAGCATCGGCAGCGGCCCGCGTCGGCAACCGGCGCAGTGCTTCCGCCGCAGCGGCTGGACGGCCAGAAGGCCGGGCCCCACACCGACCGCGGGTCCGGAGCCGACACCCACTGCGGGTCCGGCCCCCACACCGACCGCGGGTCCGGGCCTGATCGCGGGTCCGGGCTCGTGATCAGGCCCGATTCCGGGGGTGGGGAGGGCTGCGCTTGCCATAGGGGTTTCATTCCCCGCCCCTGGCGCGGCGGCACCTGCCCGCCACCTGTCACCCGCCACCTGTCACCCGCCACCGGTCACCCGCCTCCTGTCACCCGCCTCCTGTCACCCGCCATCTGACGTCCGCCGCCTCTAATCCGGCTCCTGTAGCGAGCCGTGCTGCCGCCCGCTGGAATCCGCGTTTCCGGACCGCCCGCCGCCCGCCGCCCGCCGCCCGCAGCCCGCCGCCCGCCGCGGCGAGCGCCTGACGCATCATGGCCGTGTGCGACTCGAAGCGATCACCTGGGAACGGCTCGGCGACGTCCTCACCGAGCGCCTGCTCGACCTGGAACCGGACGACGGCAGCCCCTGGCGCCGCATCGCCTTCGACGGCGCGCCGGCGGCCCGCCCCGGAGACCTCGCCGAGCGCGTCGCGGAAGCGCTGCGCACCCGCGGCCGGCCGTCGTGCGTCGTGGACACGCACGGCTTCCTGCGCCCGGCCTCCCTCCGCCTGGAGTACGGCCATCACGACGTGGACGCGTACTTCGACGGCTGGTTCGACACCGGCGCTCTGTGGCGCGAGGTGTTCAACCCGCTCGAGGCCGACGGCGACGGACGCATCCTGTCCGACCTGCGGGACCCCGTCACCGACCGTGCCACCCGCAGCGATTACGTACCGCTGCCTCCGGGAGGCTTTCTGCTGCTGCACGGTCCGCTCCTTCTGCGGCACTGGTTCCCCTTCGATCTGTCGGTCCACGCCCTGCTCTCCCCGGCCGCCCTGCGCCGCCGCACCCCCGAAGCCGACCACTGGACGCTGCCCGCCTTCGAGCGGTACGTCCAGGAGACCGACCCCGCCGCCACCGCGGATGTGCTCGTCCGGGCCGACGACCCCCGCCACCCGGCCTGGGGCGGCTGACTTCCGGGACCGGGCGGGCGACTTCGGCGCCGCCGAACCGCTCACGGCAGGGGACGACACCGGGCCTCTGCGCCCGACGAGCCGCGCGCAGTTGAGATGCGGGCGCCCGGCGGCGCGGCGAGAATGAAGGGCGCCGGGACTGCGGCGCCCCCCGCGCCGCGCCGGCCGTCCGGCACCGGGAGGTACGTCATGACCACCGCCGGAGACATCATGCACCGGGGCGCCCAGTGGATCCCCGCCCGCGAGACCCTCGACCGCGCCGCCCAGCTGATGCGCGAGCTGAACGTGGGGGCGCTGCCGATCAGCGACGAGAACGAGCGGCTCTGCGGCATCCTCACCGACCGGGACATCGTCGTCGGCTGTGTGGCCGTGGGCCACGACCCCGCCCAGGTAACCGCCGGGGACATGGCTCATGGAACACCACGCTGGATCGACGCGAGCGCGGACGTCGGCGAGGTGCTGCAGGAGATGAAGGACCACCAGATCCGCCGGCTTCCGGTCATCGAGGACAAACGCCTGGTGGGCATGATCAGCGAAGCCGACCTCGCCCGGCACCTGACCGACGACCAGATCGCCGCCTGGGCGGAGAGCGTCTACGCGAGGAGCGGGCCGGCCCCGGCATGACGACGCCCCGGGCCCCCGCGGTCACAGCCAGCCGTTGCGCCGGAAGCCGCGGTGCAGGATCCGGCAGCCGATGGATATCACCACGATGACCAAGGGATAGCCGAACCTCCAGTGCAGCTCCGGCATGGTGTCGAAGTTCATGCCGTACACCCCGCAGACCATCGTCGGCACGGCGATGACCGCCGCCCAGGCCGTGATCTTGCGCATGTCCTCGTTCTGCGCGACCGTCACCTGTGCCAGATGCGCCTGCAGAATCGAGTTGAGCAGCTCGTCGAAGGCAGCGATCTGCTCCGTGGCACGCAACAGGTGGTCCGAGACGTCCCGGAAGTAGGCCTGTATCTCCGGGTCGACCACCCGCACGGGCCGGTCCGCGAGGTCCAGCAGCGGACGGCCGAGCGGCACCACCGCCCGTTTCAGCTGCAGGAGTTCCCGCTTGAGCTGATAGATGCGCCCAGGGTCGGCCCGCGCGCCGTTCTCCGCGAACACATCCGTCTCGACCTGGTCGATGTCCGCCTGCACCGCGTCGAGGACGTGGAGATAGTCGTCGACCACGTGGTCGGCGACGGCGTGCAGCACCGCCGACGGTCCCTTGGCCAGCTGCGCCGTGTCGGACTCCAGCGCCTCGCGCAACGGTCCGAGCGATCCGTGCCGCCCGTGCCGCACCGTGATCACGAAGTCCCGTCCGACGAACACCATGATCTCGCCGGTGTCGACCACCTCGCTGGTCGCGGTCAGCTCCTCGTGCTCCACGTAGCAGACCGTCTTGAACACCGCGAACAACGTCTCGCCGTACCGCTCGACCTTCGGCCGCTGATGGGCCTCGACGGCGTCCTCCACGGCCAGTGGATGCAGGTCGAAGAGCTGGGCGACGCCGGCGAACTCGTCGTTCGTCGGCTCGTGCAGACCGAGCCACACGAAGCCGTGACCGCTGCGGCGCACCCGCTCCACCGTGTCGACGAGATCCACGCCGTGTTCGGCCCGCACGCCGTCCCGGTACGTCACGCAGTTCACCACCGAGGACCCCAGCGGGGAGCGTGCGTGATGGCTCAGGTCGACCCTGGGGCGTCCCCGCGCCAGCCTCGCCACCCCACGCAGGCCGCCGACCCTGCTAAGGCCCGTGACCTTCCGCAGATTCCCCGCCATGGTCATCCGGGTCTCCTTGCGTGTTTCTCCCCGCGCCGTGACCTGCGCCTGCCGCGCCAGTCTGCCAGGCCGGCGCAGGCCGTGGGCAAGCCTGTGGAAAGGAAGGATTCCGCTTTGTTCCCGCCTGTGGACGAACGGACTTCGGGCTGCTCAGGAGAGTCGCACCCGCCTCTCCCGACACGGGATCCCGGCCGCGTCGACCACCTCCGGCGGGTCGCACGGCTGGGATGATCGACGTATGACGCGACCCGACGGATACCTCCTCGACAACCGGCAGCCCGAGGCGGGGGAACGCTTCGACGCCTTCGCCGCCCTGTTCGACCCGACCACGTTCCGTCATCTGGAAGGGCTCGGGGTCGGCCCCGGCTGGCGGTGCTGGGAGGCCGGTGCGGGCGGCACCTCCGTCGTGTCCTGGCTGGCGAAGAAGGTCGGTCCGACCGGCAAGGTCCTCGCGACCGACATCGACACCTCCCGGCTGACGTCGGCCGCCCGCCCGCCGGTCGAGGTCCGCGTCCACGACCTCGGCGCCGGCGAGCCGCCGATGGAGGGCTTCGATCTGGTGCACGCCCGGCTCGTGCTGGTACACGTACCGGACCGGGAGCGGGCGTTGCGGTCGATGGCGGGCGCTCTGCGCCCGGGCGGACGGCTGCTGATCGAGGACGCCGACCCCGCCCTGCAGCCTCTGCTCTGTCCCGACGAGCACGGCCCCGAGCAGCAGCTCGCGAACCGTCTGCGGCACGGCTTCCGTCAGCTCCTCGCCGGCCGGGGCGCCGACCTCTCCTACGGCCGCAAGCTGCCCCGGCTGTTGCGCGAGGCCGGACTGCGCCGAGTCGAGGCCGACGCCTACTTCCCCGTCACCTCGCCCGCCTGCGCCGCCCTGGAGTCCGCGACGGTGCGCCAGATCCGCGAGCAGCTCGTCGGTGCGGGCGTCGCGACGGACGAGGAGATCGACCGGCATCTGGCGAACGTGGCCGAGGGCGGCATGGACCTGGCGACGGCCCCGATGATCTCGGCCTGGGGACGCAAGGAGTAACGAGACCGCAAGGCCGCGGCCGGACGAAGGCGCGCCCCGTAAAGCTGCGCCCCGTAACGGTGCGCCCCGTAACGGTGCGCCCCGGGAAAGGCACACAAGTGGGAAGGGCGCGCCGAGGGAAGACGCGCCGTGGAACGTGGAACAGCGGGCCTCGGTGAGGCGCGCCGTGGAAAAGGTGCGAGGAGAGGCGCACGGGCGGGAACGGACGACTCTGCGTCTCCCGGAGGCTCGGCACGGGCGGCGCGTGGTCTCAGCCCGCCCGGACGGGTTGGTCCGTCGTCGTCGCCGTGTCCTCTTCCGGTGTCGGCGGTCGGCCGCCCACCCGTTCCACGGCCCGGGCCCCCGCCCGGCATCCCTCGACCGCCGCGACCGCGGCGTCGACGCCCGTGAGCAGCGCGGCGAGGAAGGCACCGGTGAACGCGTCGCCGGCGCCCGTGGTGTCACAGGGAGTCGCGGGGGCCGCGGGAACGCGGGCGAGGACCGAGCCCCCGCGGGCCACCAGCGCGCCGTCCGCCCCCTGCTTGGCCACCACCAGCGGCACATGGCGGCTCAGCTCGGCCGCCGCGTCCGCCCCGTCAGGCACCCCGGTGAGCAGACGGGCCTCGTCACGGCTGGGCAGCAGCATGTCCACGTCCGTGACGAGGCTCAGGAAGCGGGGGAGGCCCAGTTCCGCCAGAAAGCCCGCCGACGCAGGATCGAGGCTCACCGGGATTCCCCGCGCGCGTGCCGCCCTCGACGCCGTACGCACCAGCGCCCGCCCCGACTCCGAGAACAGCAGATAGCCGGAGAGATGCAGCCGGCCGACGCCGTCCAGCAGGGAGTCCGACCAGTCGGCCGGGGCGAGGCGCAGGGAGGCGCCGCTGTCGGTGAGGAACGTCCGTTCCGCAGCCGCGTCCGTGTCGACGAGGCAGATCACCGTGCCGGTCGGCGCCTGTGGATCCACGACGAGAAGGGGGCGCACCCCGCCGGCGGTCAACGCCCTTTCGTGCCAGGTCGCCGATTCCGCGCCCACCCGGCCGAGCAGCCGGACGTCCGCGCAGCCCCAGTGGGCGGCCCAGCACGCCACGTTGGCGCCCGCGCCGCCCGGCAGCGTCCGGATCACCGCGGCCGTGTCCGTTCCCGAGGCCAGCGGACCCCTGTGCCGGGCGACGACGTCCGTCACCACGTCCCCGACGACCAGCAGTGCACCGCCCTCCGGAGAACCCATCGGTGCGCGACCGGACAGGCCCTCGGACGCGGACGTCGCCTCTGGGCCGGCCGTCGCCCCGACCCGCACGTCCGCCCCGGATGCGACCCGCACGTCCGCGCCGGACGTCCCCTCCGTGCCGGACGCCCCCTCCGCACGGGACGTTCCCTCCGCGTTCGCGGTCGGCCTCCCGTCCGCGGGCGCCTGCGGGCTCCGGACCGGGCCGGCGTGATCGTGGCTCGCCCCGTCCGGTCGCGCCGTCACCTCTCGGACCATGCCGTCGCGATCCGCGCCGCCAGGCGCACGTTCCCGCGCACCGCCGCCAGGTTGGCGCTCAGGGAAGCCCCGTCGGTGTGACGGACCAGGTAGTCGAGCAGGAACGGCGTGACGCCCTGCCCGGAGACGCCGGCCTCCTCGCACGCGTGCAGCGCGTCGGCGAGCACACGCGCGTGCAGCGCGGGATCCAGCTGCTCCTCCTCGGGGACCGGGTTGGCGACGATCAGGGCCGACCGCGGTGCCCCGAGCGCGTCCTGGGCCCGCATGACGTCGGCCACCTGCTCCGGGCCGTGCACCGTCCAGTCCACCGGATGACCCGAGTCGGACAGATAGAACCCGGGGAAGCGGTCGGTGCCGTACCCGGCGACGGCGACGCCCAGCGTCTCCAGCCGTTGCAGAGTCGCGGGCACGTCCAGGATCGACTTGACCCCCGCGCAGACCACCGTGATCCGTGTGCTCGCCAGCAGCCCCAGGTCGGCCGACTCGTCCTGGGTGACCGTCCACTCCCGGTGCACCCCGCCGAGTCCGCCCGTCGCGAACACCCTCACGCCCGCCAGCGCCGCCAGGAGTGCCGTCGCCGACACCGTGGTCGCCCCGCTCGCACCGGAGGCCACCGCCAGCGGCAGGTCGCGATGGCCCAGCTTGCGGAACCCGTCCTCGTTGGCGACCCGCTCCAGCTGCTTCTCGTCCAGGCCCACATGGGGCCGCCCGTCCAGCACCGCGATCGTCGCCGGCACGGCGCCCTCCGCGCGCACCACGGACTCCAGTTCCAGCGCCACCTGAAGATTGCGCGGGCGGGGCAGCCCGTGCGAGATGATCGTTGATTCCAGTGCCACCACCGGTTGACGCGCGTCGACCGCGTTCCGTACCTCTTCCGACACCACCAGCACCACGCGCCCGCCTCCTGTCCGTCGGTCTCCTCTCATCTCTGGCGGGCGGCGCGCCCGGTCAAACCCTTGCGTCCTGTGGGGCAGGACACCAGCCTGGAAGGCATGACGGAGCACACGGCACGTCTCGACCACGTCGTCCTGTGGGTGCGCGACCCGGCGGCCGCAGCCGGCTTCTACGAACAGGCCGTCGGGCTGACGCCCGTCAGGCTCGCCGAGTTCGTCGCCGGAGAGGAGCCCTTCCCCTCCGTCCGCGTCAGCGAGGACTGTCTGCTCGACCTGATGCCGTCGGCGGCGGCGGAGTACATGACGATGCTTCCCGGCGCCGCCGACAGTGCGGGGCATCCCGTGAACCACGTCTGCCTCGCCCTGCCGAGAGGGGACTTCGACGCCCTCCGCACCCGCCTGGAGGAACGCGCCGTCCCGGTGTCGGACCTCGCGCACGGCTCCTTCGGCGCCCGCGGCGACGCCACGCGCAGCTTCTACTTCCGCGACCCGGACGGCAACGTCGTGGAAGCGCGGCACTACGACTGAGGAGCCCCGCCCTCCTCGCCCCGGTCACCGCTCCAGGTGAACAGCGCAAGGGCGGCCAGCGGGAGGAGCAGGGTCGCCGCGGCGACGTTGAGCCACCCGTAGCTCGCCCGCGCCACCACGAGCCCCGCGATCGCCCCGCCGACACCCGCCGAGGTGTTCATGGTGAGGTCGGAGATCCCCTGCGCGGCGGCCCGCGCGGACTGCGGCACCGCGTCGGTCAGCAGCGCCGAACCGGAGACCAGCCCCGCCGACCAGCCGAGGCCCAGGACGAACAGCCCGGCGGCGGTCTGCCGGTGGTCGTCGCCGGCCGTCCCGGCCAGGAACAGGGCCAGGGCGAGCAGCCCGGCCGCGAGGCCCGTCACCGAGAAGCGCCCCACCCGGTCGGCCAGCCGTCCCATCAACGGCGCGAACGCGTACATGCCGGCGATGTGCCCGCTGATGACCAGCCCGATCAGCTCGATGCTCGCGCCGTGGTGGGCGAGGTCCACCGGGGTCATCGACATGACCGAGACCATCGCCGTGTGCGAGACGGCCACCGTCACCAGCGCCAGCCGTGCGTACGGCGAGGCGGCGACGGCCGTCAGACCGGCCCGCAGCGAACGGGCCCCGGGAGACCGCTCGTCCTCCGGCGCGAGCGCGCGGGCCGTCAGCAGCGGGTCCGGACGCAGCAGCACCGCCACCACCACCGCGGCTGTGACGAAGATGCCGGCCGCCCACAGGAAGGGGCCCGCCGCCGCGGGTATGCCCAGCCCGGTGACGCTGCGGCCGGCGGGCGCGGCGATGTTCGGGCCCAGGACGGCGCCGATGGTCGTCGCCCACACGACGTGGGAGATGGCCCGGGCGCGGTGCTGAGGCTCGGCGAGGTCGGCGGCGGCGAACCGGGCCTGCAGATTCGCGGAGGAGGCCGCGCCGAACGCGGCCATGCCGCACAGCAGCAGCGGAAAGCTCCCGAGGCACGCCGCCACCACGACGACGCCCGCTCCCAGCGCACCGACGAGGTAGGCCAGCACCAGCCCCGGCCGGCGGCCGCGCGCGGTCATCAACGCGGCCATCGGCATCGACAGCACGGCGGTACCGGCGACGGTCGCCGTGGGCGCGAGCCCGGACAGGGCCTCGGTGCCGCTGACCTGCCGGGCCAGGACGGCGGCCAGCGCGATGCCGGTGGCGACGCCGAGCCCGCCGAGGATCTGGCCGGCGATCAGTACGGCGGTCGTGCGGCGGCGCAGGGCGGGCAGGCGCACCGCGTCCACGGGCGGTGCCGCGGCGCGCTGGGCGGCGGTCACATCAGGCTCCTCTCCACGGCGCAGGTCCGCGCCGCAGCACGGACGACCCACACCACGACAGGGACCTGCGCCACCGCGTGGCCGTGCGCGGCGGCCCGGCCACGCGGAAGGACGGACACACGGGTCACCGGCGCAGTCTCCCCCCTCCGCCCCGCGCCGCACAGACCCCGCGAAGCGGCTCGGACCACCGACACGAACGGTTCAGAACAGCGGCTCGGGCAGGACCCCCTCCAGAGCGAGCAGCTTCCTCTTGGTCTCCAGACCGCCGCCGAAGCCGCCGATGCCGCCGTCCCGCTCCACCACCCGGTGGCAGGGCACCACGACCGGCAGCGGATTGGACCCCATCGCCGCTCCGACCGCCTGCGCCGCCCCAGGCTGCCCCACCCGCTCCGCCAGATCGCCGTAGCCCACGACGGCCCCGTACGGAACACCGGACGCCAGCTCGCGCAGCACCTGGCGGTTGAAGCCCGAGATCAAAGACCAGTCCAGGGGCAGCTCGAAGATCTGCCGCTCCCCCGAGAAATAGGCCTCGAACTGGCGTATCGCCTCGGCAAGCATGGGGGAGCCGGGCGCCTCGACGGGCTCCGTGCCCAGCCGCTCCGCCAGCCTGGCGAGCGCCTTGTCGCGCACCGCGTCGGTGGCGTGGAAGACGACGTTGAGCAGCCCCTCGGGGCTCGCCGCAAGCAGCAGCGGCCCGATGTCGGTGCCCACCACGGCCCACACGACCCGCTGCCCGTACTCCGCATGGCTGTCCATGCGCCCACGGTACGGGCAGCCACCGACAACGCCCCGTGAGGGCCGCACGTCAGTACCAGTACAGCGCCCGCCGCACCACGTCGGGCTGGTCGGTGATCACACCGTCGACGCCGTACCCGGCGACGGCCCGGGCCGTCGCCGCGTCGTCGACGGTCCAGGCGAAGACCTTCACCGGCCGCCCGTGCGGCCCGGTGAGCTCGTGCACGGCGGCGACATACGCCGAGGAGAGAGCGGTGTAGGACGGGTTGATCTGGTCGGCGAACACCGAGAAGCGGGGCAGGTCCGACAGGGCCGGCATGCCGAGCAGGCCGATCCGCACCTCGGGCATCAGCAGGTGGACCGTCCGCAGGCAGTCGGCGCTGAAACTCTGCACGATCAACCGGTTGGCGAGGTGGCGCTCGTCCAGCCACCCCTCGGCGCCCAGGAGCTCGAGGACCTCCTGCTCGATGCCCGGGTACAGCTCGGGGTTCTTGATCTCCAGAAGCAGTTTCTGGTGGTTGCGGTCGACCCGGTCGACGTACTGCGTCAGCGTCGGCACGCGCACGCCCGCGTAGGCGGGGCCGAACCAGCTTCCCGCGTCGAGCCGCGCGATCTCGGCGGCGGTGAAGTCCTTCACCCTCCAGGGAGCGCGGCCCGGGAAGACCTCCTCGACGTCGGTCGTCCGACGGAGGCTGTCGTCGTGGACGACGACGAGTTCGCCGTCACGGGTGCGCTGGACGTCGTTCTCCACCCAGAGGACGCCCAGCGACGCCGCGCGGTCGACGGCCTCCAGGGTGTTCTCCGGGGCGAGGGCGGAGGCGCCCCGGTGGGCGATCACCGCAGGCCGCAGCGCGATGCCCGCGCGGGCGCTGTGGACGGGGAGCAGGAGCGCCACGGCGCCCAGGATCGCGGTGGTCGTGACGGCAACTACGCGTGTGTGCATGCGTACTCCTCGCGTCGAGCGATCACATACAGCTCAACTGTGACAGCGAAGGGTTCACCGCGGAGGGAGCGCCGGACGACCACACAGGGGGAGAAGGCGTCCGACGCCGCTCACCGGTGCCGCACATGTGGGGCAAGGACGTGTTTCTTTGCCGGAAAATCGTTCGACCATTCCGGTGGGAGTCATACTTTCCTTCAGCCTTGACCGCGCGCAGCGGCCCGGAAGGCCGCGTTCCAGAGAAATCGAGCAAGATCCGCAACAGGGTGAAGGGCAACCGCGCATGCACGGCACGGTCGACGGTTTCAGCTACGGACTCGTCACCCCGCTGGTGGCCTACGTCATGGCCTGCCTCGGCGGTGCGCTGGGCCTGCGTTGCACCACCAGAGCCCTGCTCGTCGCCCACTCCTGGCGGCCGGGCTGGCTCGCCCTCGGCTCCGCGGCGATCGGCTCCGGCATCTGGACCATGCATTTCGTCGCGATGATCGGCTTCAGCGTGCGCGGCGCCCCGATCCACTACGACAAACCCATGACCTACGGCAGCCTGGGCGTCGCCGTCGTCATGGTGGGCGTCGGGATCTTCATCGTCGGCTACCGGGGCGCGACCGGAACCGCGCTGTTCACCGGGGGGACCCTCACCGGTCTCGGCATCGCGTCCATGCACTACCTGGGCATGGCCGGCATGCGTCTGAACGGCACGTTCGAGTACAACACCCTCACCGTCTACGCCTCCGTCGCCATCGCCATGGCCGCCGCCACCGCCGCCCTGTGGGCCGCGGGGCAGGTCAGGGGCTTCCTGTGGAGCGTGGGCGCCGCTCTGGTCATGGGGCTCGCCGTCACCGGCATGCACTACACCGGCATGGCCGCCCTCAGCGTCCATCTGCACACGGACGGCGCGCAGACCCCCGGCGACTCGCCGGCGACCCTGCTCGCCCCGATGCTGATCGGCCCCCTCGCGTTCCTCTGCCTCGCCGGCGCCGTCGTGATGTTCGACCCGCTGATGGTGACGGGCAAGCCCGGCCGGACCCCCGCCCCGCCCAAACCCGGCGTCCCGGCGCGCCCGGCCGTCGGGCACCCGGCGCGCAGCGCCCGCCTCCGCAGCCGCCGGGACGTGACCGGGCGGGAGTCCCGCACCCCGCAGAACCGCTGAGCCGGCGCCTGCGAACGCCTCGGAACCCCTGATCGGACCCCGTTGTCAGTGGGGGGTCGTACGGTGGATGGCATGCGGCCCGTTTCCCACATCGAACGCACGGTGGCGCCCTTCGAGGTCGTCAGTCCCTACCAGCCCAGCGGCGACCAGCCGACGGCCATCGCCGAACTCGCCAAGCGTGTCGAGGCGGGCGAGAAGGACGTCGTCCTGCTCGGTGCGACCGGCACCGGAAAGTCCGCCACCACCGCGTGGATGATCGAGAAGCTTCAGCGCCCCACCCTCGTGATGGCGCCGAACAAGACGCTTGCCGCCCAGCTGGCGAACGAGTTCCGTGAGCTGCTGCCGAACAACGCGGTCGAATACTTCGTCTCGTACTACGACTACTACCAGCCCGAGGCGTACGTCCCGCAGTCGGACACCTACATCGAGAAGGACTCCTCGATCAACGAGGAGGTCGAGCGCCTGCGCCACTCCGCGACCAACTCGCTGCTCACCCGCCGTGACGTCGTCGTGGTCGCCTCGGTCTCCTGCATCTACGGCCTCGGCACCCCGCAGGAGTACGTGGACCGGATGGTTCCCCTGAAGGTCGGCGACGAGCTCGACCGGGACCAGCTGCTGCGCCGCTTCGTCGACATCCAGTACACGCGCAACGACCTGGCGTTCACCCGCGGCACCTTCCGGGTGCGCGGCGACACCATCGAGATCTTCCCGGTCTACGAGGAGCTCGCCGTCCGCATCGAGATGTTCGGCGACGAGATCGAGGCGCTGTCCACGCTGCACCCGCTCACCGGCGAGATCATCAGCGAGGACCAGCAGCTGTACATCTTTCCCGCCACGCACTATGTGGCGGGCCCCGAGCGTCTCGAGCGGGCCGCGAACGACATCGAGAAGGAGCTCGGCGAGCGCCTGGCCGAGCTAGAGAAGCAGGGCAAGCTGCTCGAGGCACAGCGCCTGCGCATGCGCACCACGTACGACCTCGAGATGCTCCGCCAGATCGGCTCCTGCTCCGGCGTCGAGAACTACTCGATGCACTTCGACGGCCGCTCGCCCGGCTCCCCGCCGAACACGCTGCTCGACTACTTCCCGGACGACTTCCTGCTGGTCATCGACGAGTCCCATGTCACCGTGCCGCAGATCGGCGCCATGTACGAGGGCGACGCCTCGCGTAAGCGCACCCTCGTCGACCACGGCTTCCGGCTGCCTTCGGCACTCGACAACCGCCCGTTGAAGTGGGAGGAGTTCCAGGAACGCATCGGGCAGACCGTGTACCTGTCGGCGACGCCCGGCAAGTACGAACTCTCACGCGGCGACGGCGTCGTGGAGCAGATCATCCGTCCCACCGGCCTCATCGACCCCGAGGTCGTCGTCAAGCCCACCGAGGGCCAGATCGACGACCTGGTGCACGAGATCCGGGAACGCGTCGAGAAGGACGAGCGCGTCCTGGTCACCACCCTCACCAAGAAGATGGCCGAGGACCTCACGGCCTACTTCCTGGAACTCGGCATCCAGGTGCGCTATCTGCACAGCGACGTCGACACGTTGCGGCGTATCGAGCTGCTGCGCGAACTGCGCGCCGGCGAGTTCGACGTCCTGGTCGGCATCAACCTCCTGCGGGAGGGACTCGACCTGCCCGAGGTGTCTCTGGTGGCGATCCTCGACGCCGACAAGGAGGGCTTCCTGCGCTCCGGAACCTCACTGATCCAGACCATCGGCCGCGCGGCGCGCAACGTCTCCGGTCAGGTCCACATGTACGCCGACAAGATCACCCCGGGCATGGAACGGGCCATCGACGAGACCAACCGCCGCCGGGAGCGGCAGGTCGCGTACAACACAGCCCACGGCATCGACCCGCAGCCGCTCCGCAAGAAGATCAACGACATCGTCGCGCAGATCGCCCGCGAGGAGGTCGACACGGAGCAGCTGCTCGGTTCCGGCTACCGGGCGAAGAAGGACGGCCGCGCCACCAAGGCCCCGGTGCCCTCCCTCGGCGACAAGGCGGTCAAGGGCGCGAAGTCCGGGCAGGCCAGGGGCAAGGCGGCGGCTACGGTGCCGACCGACCGCCCGGCGGCCGAACTCGCCGAGCAGATCGAGGAGATGACCGAGCGCATGCGGGCCGCCGCAGCGGACCTGCAGTTCGAGGTAGCCGCCCGGATCCGCGACGAAGTCTCCGAGATGAAGAAGGAATTGCGCCAGATGAAAGAGGCGGGTCTGGCCTGACGGACCCGTGCGACTCCTGTGCCCCGGCCCCGCGCGTGCTGTGTTGCAAGACCGACACAAAGTGCGGGCCTGGGTGCGGCACTGTCAGTGCCTTTGCGTAGGGTTTCCGTCAACCGCGGGCGCCGCGGCAACAGGGGACAGCTCGAGAGGGGAATCAGCGCGTGACCGTCAACATGACCAAGGGTCAGGCCATCAGTCTGCAGAAGAACGACGGGGGCAGCCTGACCGCGGTGCGCATGGGTCTCGGCTGGCAGGCGGCCCCGCGGCGCGGCCTGTTCGGCTCCCGGACCCGGGAGATCGACCTCGACGCCTCCGCCGTCCTGTTCGCGGACAAGCAGCCTGTCGACGTCGTTTTCTTCCGTCACCTGGTGAGCGACGACGGCTCCGTCCGTCACACCGGTGACAACCTGGTGGGCGGGGTCGGCCAGGGCGGCGACGACGAGGCGATCCTCGTCGACCTCGCGCGTGTGCCGGTCCACATCGACCAGATCGTCTTCACCGTGAACTCCTTCACGGGCCAGACGTTCCAGGAGGTGCAGAACGCCTTCTGCCGCCTGGTGGACGAGACCAACGGCCAGGAACTGGCGCGTTACACGCTCGCGGGCGGCGGCGCGTACACGGCGCAGATCATGGCGAAGGTGCACCGGGTCGGCGGAGGCTGGAACATGACGGCCCTCGGCACTCCGGCCAACGGCCGTACCTTCCAGGACCTGATGCCCGCGATCCTGCCGGCGCTGTAGGCCGTCGGCCGACGAGCGGCACCACCACAACACCACACGTGACGCAGGGGGACGACAGGCGATGACGGCCGAGCTGGTGCGGGGGCAGAACCACCCGCTCTCCCAGGTCCGGCTCGAGATCCGGATCTCGGCCGGCAAGCCCGTCGTGGCGACGGCCGTTCTCGGCGACGAGAGCGGCAGGATCCACGGCGTCGAATGGGTGGCCCATCCGGGCGTGCCCACGTTGCCCGGCTTGGAGGTCTCCCGCCAGGCCGCCGCGGATCACCGCCTCGCGGTGGACCTGGACGCCATGCCGGCCGTCGTGCACCGGGTCGGCGTCGTACTGGCGCTGCCCACAGGAGTCGGCGGACCGACCGGCTTCGGCTCGGTCGCGGCTCCCTTCGTCGCCGTCACCGGCCTCGACGGGGCCGAGATCGCCACCTTCACCCTCACCGGACTGGACGCGGAGTCGGCCGTCGTCGCGCTGGAGCTGTACCGGCGGCAGGGCGCCTGGAAGGTGCGCGCCGTCGGTCAGGGCTATGCGGGCGGCATGGCCGAACTCCTCACCGACCAGGGCCTGCCGCAGGCGCACCGGCTCGCGGTCGAGATCAACGAGGCCGTGGTGCGCGGCCTGGCCCGCTCGGTGCCGGCTCCGCCGCCGCGCACACCCGACGGCGACCGCTCCCGGCAGACGGCGGCGTCCGCGCTCGGCCCGGACCAGAGCGGCTCGCCGTACGGCACTCAGAACCCGCCCGGAGCCCAGGGAACGCACGGCGCCCAGGGCATCTCGGGGAGCCAGAGCACCGGCGGCCCGTACGGAGCGACGCCGGCCCACCACGGGGCCGCCGACGCCGCCGGCGGCGCCACGCCGGCCGACCCCCAGTCCGCGCAGTCGGCGTCCGCGCCCGCCGGCGGGCCGATCGACTACAGCCATCCGCGTCGGCAGAACACGGCGCCGCCCCCACCGCCGCCCGCCGCGCCCCCGGCGCAGCCCGGGGAGCCCGCCAGGCCGGTGGCCGGCGACGCGACCGGCTGGTCCATGGAGGAGCGGCTCTACAACCAGGTCTGGGGCATGTTCGAGGACCTGGCCCGCAGCACCGCCGCATACCGCAGCGCGGTCGACTTCGCGGACACGCGGATGGAGAAGGAGCTCGACCAGGTCCTGTCCGACCCGCGCAGCAGGATCGGCGGCCAGGGCGATGCCGCCCGCGAGGCGGCGCAGGCCAAGCACAGCGACCTCGTCGACCAGGCCCGGGAGGCCCTGGACCGCGACCTCGGCCAGCTCGCCGCCGAGGCCGACGTGGTCGAACCGGCGCTGCCCGCCGCGTACGCGCGCTGGGACAACCCCGTCTGGCACGCCTACCGCGTCCCCATGGAGATGCCCATGGCGCTGCGCCTGGGCGACCTCCACCTGCCCGAGAGCGAACCGCTGCGCATCCCGATGCTGGTCCGGCTCCCGCTCGAACGCGGGCTGTGGATCGACAGCGGACGCACCGGCTCGTCCGACGGGCTGTTCACCGACTCGCACGACATGCGACGCCTGGCCATGGAGTCGGCCGTTGCGCACACGGCCCGGCTGCTCGCGGTGCATCCGGTCGGCGAGTTCACCGTGCACGTCCTCGACCCGGCCGGTTCGGCAGCCGGGCAGCTGTCGCCGCTGGTGCGGTCCGGGGTCCTCGCGGCCCCGCCCGCGGCCGGCGCGGCGGGCGTGACGGCGGTCCTGGCGCAGCTCACCGAGCGCGTCGACCTGCTGCAGATGGCGGTGCGCGGCGGAGTGGCCGACTCCTTGCCGCCGGGGTTCGACACCGCCCAGCAGTTGCTGGTGGTCAACGACTTCCCGCACGGCTTCGACGACCGTGCCGTGACCCAGTTGCGCTATCTCGCGGACGAGGGGCCGGCCGTCGGCGTGCACCTGATGATGGTCGCCGACCGGGAGGACGCGGCCGGTTACGGTCCGTTGCTGGACCCGCTGTGGCGGGGGCTTCTGCGGCTGACCCCGGCGGCGGACGACCACCTCGCCGACCCCTGGGTGGGCCATGCGTGGACGTACGAACCGGCCCTGGTGCCGCCCGGCAGCCAGGTGCTGGAGCAGGTGTTGGCACAGGTGGCGGCGGCCCGCACCAACTATTCGTAAAGTGCCCTGACCAGCGGACTTGGCCTTTCTTTTGCCAATCGCTTTACCTTCTCTTGGTGATTGGGGTACTCTTCTTCTCACGGAGGGGAGTACTCCCTGCTGCGGTGTACCCGTCAATACGGATCAGGCCTGATCCCGGGGCACCGGCCCGTTCCGGGTGGAAGAGACCTCCGGCAGCGCGACGGCGCTGTTCACCTGCCGTTACGTACTGCCGGAGGCGCAGTGGATGTTTCCGTGAACCTGTGGGTTCTGACCATCGTCGGCCTGGCCGCCCTGATCGCGGTCGACTTCTTCATCGGCCGCAAACCGCACGACGTCTCGATCAAGGAAGCCGGGATCTGGACGGTCGTCTGGATCGCCCTGGCCGGGCTGTTCGGCCTCGGCCTGTTCCTCTTCTCCGGGGGGCAGCCCGCCGGAGAGTTCTTCGCGGGCTTCATCACCGAGAAGTCGCTCAGCGTCGACAACCTCTTCGTGTTCGTCCTGATCATGGGCAAGTTCGCGGTCCCGTCGCAGTATCAGCAGCGGGTCCTGCTCGTCGGCGTGCTGATAGCCCTGGTCCTGCGGGCGATCTTCATCGCGGCGGGTGCGGCGATCCTCGCCAGCTTCGCCTGGGTCTTCTACCTCTTCGGCGCCTTCCTGATCTGGACGGCCTGGAAGCTCATCCAGGAGGCGCGGGCCGACGACGAGGACGAGGAGTTCGAGGAGAACAAGCTGCTCAAGGCCGCCGAGCGCAGGTTCGGCGTCGCCGACCGCTACCACGGCACGAAGCTGTGGATCGAGCAGAACGGCAAGCGGGTCATGACCCCGATGCTGGTCGTGATGCTCGCGATCGGCACGACCGACGTGCTCTTCGCCCTCGACTCCATCCCCGCCATCTTCGGGCTGACGCAGGACCCGTACATCGTCTTCACCGCGAACGCCTTCGCGCTGATGGGTCTGCGGCAGCTGTACTTCCTCATCGGCGGTCTGCTGAGGAAGCTGGTCCACCTCAGCTACGGCCTGTCGATCATCCTCGGCTTCATCGGCGTGAAGCTGGTGCTGCACGCGCTGCACGAGTCCGGGGTGCACGTGCCCGAGATCAGCATCCCGGTCTCGCTCGGCGTCATCTGTTCGGTCCTGATCGTCACCACGATCACCAGCCTGCGGGCCTCCCGGAAGCAGGCGGCGGCCGAGGAGGCGCAGACGGCGAGTGAAGGCGCTCCGAAGGACAGCATCGGAGCCTGACCACGCACGACGTAGGAACAACCACCCCCGGGAGCGGTGCGCGGCGAATTGCCGACCACCGCTTCCGGTGCTTCTTTGGTAGCCGGGCGTTTCCACTCGGGACGCCGCAGCCGGGGGGTGGAGGCACCATGAGCACGTCGCAGAAGTTCGTGCAGATCGTCGACTTCGAGACCGACCGAATCGACGAGATGCGCGCTCTCGCCGAGGAAGGGGAACAGGGCTTCGCGGGCCGGGAGGACGCCCCGAAGCGACGCCTCGTCCTCAGGGACAGGAACCGGCCGGACCATTACCTCGTGGTGGTCGAGTTCGACTCCTACGAGGCGGCCATGCGCAACAGCGAGTCCGAGGAGACGGGCAAGTTCGCGGAGGGGATGGCCGCGTTGTGCACCCGGCCGCCGTCCTTCACCGACTGCGATGTCGTGGACGCCGCAGAGTTCTGAGGACGCCGCAACAGAGGGCCATGCCGTACGCAACCACAGGGGCCATGCCGTACGGGGCGCCCTACGGGCCCTGTGCGCCCTACAGACCGTGCGGGCCGGAGTGCGCGGCCCCCACGGCTCTGCGACGATCACTGCATGATCGCTCGGCTCAGATCGGTCACGACCCGGTGGACGGCCCTGGTGCCGGCGCTGGCGGTCGTTCTGCTGGTCCTGACCTGGGGGCGCGATCTTCCGGGTCCGCTGGTCGCGCTGGTGACCCTGGTCCTCGCCGGAGCGGTCCTGGCCGCTGTGCACCATGCGGAGGTCGTCGCCCACCGGGTGGGTGAGCCCTTCGGCTCGCTCGTCCTCGCCGTCGCGGTGACGATCATCGAGGTCGCGCTGATCGTCACGTTGATGGCCGACGGCGGCGACAAGAGCTCGACTCTGGCCAGGGACACGGTCTTCGCGGCCGTGATGATCACCTGCAACGGCATCGTCGGCCTCTGTCTCCTGGTCGCCTCCCTGCGCCACGGCACGGCGGTCTTCAACCCGGAGGGCACGGGAGCCGCCCTGGCCACCGTCGCCACCCTGGCCACGCTGAGCCTCGTCCTGCCTACCTTCACCACCAGCAAGCCGGGCCCGGAGTTCTCCGGCGTCCAGCTCACGTTCGCCGCCGTCTCCTCGCTGATCCTCTACGGCCTCTTCGTGGCGACGCAGACCGTGCGGCACCGCGACTACTTCCTGCCGGTCACCCGCCAGGGAGACGTGATCACCGCGGACGACCACGCCGGAGTCCCCACCTCCCGGACCGCGCTGATCAGCCTCGGGCTGCTCGGTCTCGCCCTGATCGGCGTGGTGGGCCTCGCAAAGGGGGTCTCGCCCACGATCGAGTCCGGGGTGGAAGCGGCCGGACTGCACCACGCGGTCGTCGGCGTGGTCATCGCCCTGCTCGTGCTGCTCCCCGAGACCATCGCCGCACTGCGCTCCGCGCGCCGCGACCGGGTGCAGACCAGCCTCAACCTGGCGCTCGGCTCCGCCATGGCCAGCATCGGCCTGACCATCCCCGCGGTAGCCCTGGCCTCCATCTGGCTCTCGGGACCCCTGGTCCTGGGACTCGGCTCCACCCATATGGTGCTGCTGGCGCTCACCATCGTGGTCAGCTCGCTGACGGTGGTCCCGGGACGGGCCACCCCGCTGCAGGGCGGCGTCCATCTGGTGCTGTTCGCCGCCTACCTGGAACTGGCGATCAACCCGTAGCCCGTAGCCCGCACCACGCAGCCCACGGCCGCGGATCGTCACCGCTGCCCGCTGCCCGCTGCCCACTCCCGCCCCCGCTGCCCACTCCCGCTCGCGTGCCCGTGCCCGCGGATCGCGTACACGTCGAGGGCCAGGCGGGGGCACTATCAGGTAGACCAGGTAGACCAGGTAGACCAGGTTCAGTCCGTGACAGGCCGTGCCGCCGTCACCGCGACCGGACGCGTCTCCGGCAGCAGCGCGAAGCAGCCCAGGCTGAGCAGCGCGATCCCCGTCAGATACGCCCCGACCCCCCACGGGACGCGCCCCGAACGCTCCGCGAGAGCCGTCGCCACGACGGGCGTGAGCGCCCCTCCCAGCACCCCGCCGAGGTTGTAGCCGACCGACGCGCCCGTGCAGCGCACGCGCGGCGCGTACAGCTCCGGCAGATAGGCCGCCACCACCGCGAACATCGTGACGAACGCGATCAGCGCGCCGAGGATGCCGAGGAACATCGGCAGCGGCTCGCCGGTCGAGAGCAGCGCCACCATCGGGAACATCCACAGCGCCGCGGCCGCGCAGCCGGCGAGGCACAGCGGCCGCCGCCCGTGGCGGTCGCCGAGCAGCGCCATCACCGGTGTCAGCGCCCCCTTCACCACCACGGCGGCCATGACGCAGACCAGCATGATGGTACGGCTCACGCCGAGCCGTTCCGTCGCGTACGCCAGCGACCAGGTCGTCACGGCGTAGAAGACCGCGTACCCCACGGCGAGCGCGCCGCCGGTCAGCAGGACCAGCCGCCAGTGGTCGCGCAGCAGCTCGGCCAGCGGCACGCGCGCGTGGTCGTCGATCTCCAGGAAGCGGGGGCTCTCGGGCAGCGACGACCTGAGCCACAACCCGAGCAGGGCGAGCGCTCCGGCCGCCCAGAAGGGCACCCGCCATCCCCACTGCGCGAACTGCTCGTCGGTCAGCGCCGCCGACAGCGCCAGCACCGTCCCGTTGGCGAGCAGGAAGCCCACCGCCGGCCCGACCTGGGGGAAGCTCGACCACAGGGCCCGCCGCCCGGCCGGCGCGTGCTCCGCCGTCAGCAGCACCGCCCCGCCCCACTCACCGCCGAGCCCCAGCCCCTGCAGGAAGCGCAGCACGAGAAGCAGCAGGGGAGCGGCCACGCCGATCGCGTCGTACGTCGGCACACAGCCGACCGCGACGGTCGAGGCGCCGGTCAGCAGCAGGGAGACGACGAGGACGGGGCGCCGTCCGCGCCGGTCGCCGACGTGGCCGAAGAGCACCGCCCCGAGCGGCCGGGCCACGAAGCCCACACCGAACGTCGCGAACGCCGCCAGCGTCCCCGCCAGCGGTGAGAACGTGGGGAAGAACAGGGGCCCCAGAACCAGTGCGGCCGCCGTCCCGTAGACGAAGAAGTCGTAGAACTCGATGGCGGTCCCGGCGAGGGAGGCGGCGGCGAGCCGGAGCATGGAGGGCGTCCCCGCGGTGCGTGCGTCGTGCATACCGCGTCAACCCACCACGGCGACCACCGGTTACGGGGCGCACGGGATCACGGCCCGGTGCCCCGTCGGGTCAGTAGGTGACCGTGATGCGCCGGGCCGGACCGTCCACGCGGACCGTGCCGCCGTAGGGGACCACCAGTTGGGGGTCGGTGTGGCCGAAGTCGACGTCGAAGACGGCCAGGGCGTCGGGGGCGTAGGCGGCCAGCGCGCGCTGCACCGCCTCGCGCTGTTCGGCGGCGTACCGGGCTCCCGCCTCGGGGGAGTGGGGATGCTCGAAGGACCAGGTCCTGGCACGGGCCATGAGCAGCGCGGGAAAGCGCCGCAGCAGCCCGCGCTCGCCGAGGCCGCACAGGATCCGGAAGACCTCCGCGGCGCTCGGCAGCTCTTCCGAGGTCTCGAGGAGCAGCACGCCGCCGTCGTACGCCGACGGGTCGGGCGAGACCTCGCGGTCGGCCATCAGCAGACAGGACAGGGTCTCCAGGTTGCCGCCCCAACTGCGGCCCTCCACCACGCGGTCGGGGCCCCGCCAGGTCCACCCGCCCCGCTTCGGGGTCTCCGGCTCGGCCGCGAAGGTCGCCGGATCGGCCCAGTCGCCGTTGACGTCGCCCCACCGCTCGGCGGGCCGCAGCTCGTAGGGACCCGAGGTGAACAGTGCGGCCCGTACGGAGTCGGCCGTCTGCGGGTGCATGGCTCCGGGCCGCCCGAACTCGACCATCACGCTCGTGCCGTGGTAGCCGACGACTCCGGAGTGGTACAGGAACGCCAGCAGGTTGGTGTTGTCGCTCATCCCGAAGAACGGCTTGGGGTGGGCCCGGATCAACTCCCGGTCCAGGTAGGGCAGCACGGTGATCTGGTCGTCCCCGCCGATCGTCGCGATCACCGCTGTGACGTCCGGATCGGCGAACGCGGCGTGGATGTCGTCGGCGCGCGCCTGCGGTGTCGCCCCCATCGTGCGCGTGGTCGGGTACTCGACCGGCTCCAGGCCGAAGTCCTCGCGCAGCCGTGCGAGGCCCAGTTCGTAGGGGCGGGGGTACAGGGCGGGCAGGCCGGCCGAGGGCGACAGGACGGCTATGCGGTCTCCCGGGGAGGGCTTGGGCGGATACGCGGGCGTGGCCATGCCCGGAGCGTAGGGCTTCCCGTGCGGAACTTTCACCGTGATAAACCGGGGTCGAGCGGTGGCCCCGGACGGCCGCCCCGACGGACCGGAGGAACCGTGCCCCGCAGCCTGTCCCACGCCCCGATCATGATCCTCAACGGCCCCAACCTGAACCTTCTGGGGCAGCGTCAGCCGGAGATCTACGGTTCCGACACCCTGGCCGACGTCGAGGCGATGTGCGTCGAGGCGGCGGCCGGGCACGGTGGCACGGTGGACTTCCGCCAGTCCAACCACGAGGGCGAGCTGGTCGACTGGATCCACGAGGCGCGGCTGAACCACTGCGGCATCGTGATCAACCCGGGCGCCTACTCGCACACGTCGGTGGCGATCCTCGACGCGCTCAACGCCTGCGACGGCCTGCCGGTGCTGGAGGTCCACATCTCCAACATCCACCGGCGCGAGTCGTTCCGGCACCACTCCTACGTGTCGCTGCGCGCCGACGGCGTCATCGCGGGCTGCGGGGTGCAGGGGTACGTGTTCGGCGTGCAGCGGGTCGCGGCGCTGGCGGGACCGGGCAAGGCGAACACGTAGGGACGTCCACGGGGCCGACGTTCACGCGGCGACGACCACGCGCCGCTCCGGAGGAGCCGCCGCCGAGCGCCGCCGCTCAGAGCCGGCCCGCCTCCACGATGCGCCGCAGGAAGCGCCGTGTGCGCTCCTGCCGCGGGGCGCCGAAGACCTCCTCGGGCGTGCCGCGCTCCAGGACGACGCCGCCCTCGAGGAAGCAGACCTGGTCGGCTACCTCGCGGGCGAAGCCCATCTCGTGCGTGGCCAGCACCATGGTCATGCCGTCGCCCTTCAGATCGCGGACCACGTTCAGGACCTCGCCCACCAGTTCGGGGTCGAGGGCCGCGGTGACCTCGTCGAGCAGCAGCAGCCGGGGACGTACCGCCAGGGCTCGCACGATCGCGACCCGCTGCTGCTGGCCGCCGCTGAGCCGGTCGGGGTACTCGACCGCCTTGCCCGCCAGCCCGAGCCGCTCCAGAAGCTCCCCGGCGTGCTCCTCGGCCTCCTTGCGGGCGACGCCGTGCACGCGGCGCGGGGCGAGCGTGATGTTCTCCAGGACCGTCATGTGCGGGAAGAGGTTGTACGCCTGGAAGACCACGCCGATACGGCGCCGTACCGCGTCCTGGTCGACGCGCGGGTCGGTGATCTCCTCGCCGTCCAGCCAGATCGCGCCGTCGTCGACGTCCTCCAGCAGGTTGGCGCAGCGCAGCAGTGTGGACTTGCCGGAGCCGGAGGCGCCGATCAGCGCGGTCACCGTGTGCGGGGCGACCTCCAGGTCGACGTCCCGCAGCACGACGGTCCCGCCGAAGGTCTTGCGGACGGACTCCATCCGCAGCACGGGCGCGTCGACGGGCGCGGCGGGCGCGTCGCTCATGTCGTTCCTCCCTGGGCCCGCTGACGGTCCATCCGGGCCGTCACCCAGTCCGTGAATCGGGTCATCGGAATGGTCAGGGCCACGAAGACCAGCCCCGCGACGATGTACGGGGTGTAGTTCAGGCTGCGGCCCACGATGATGTCCGCCGCGCGGACGGCGTCGATCGCGCCGCCGATCGACACGAGGCCGGTGTCCTTCTGCAGCGACACCAGGTCGTTCAGCAGCGGCGGCACCTGACGGCGCACGGCCTGGGGGAGCACGACGTGGCGCAGCGCCTGCCGGTTGCTCAGCCCCAGCGAGCGGGCCGCCGCCCGCTGCGAGGGGTGCACGGACTCGATGCCGGCCCGGAACACCTCGGCGACGTAGGCCGAATACGTCAGCGTCAGGGCCGTGCCGCCCAGCAGCACGGGGTCCACGGTGACGCCCTGAAGCCGCAGGGCGGGGACGCCCAGCACCACGATCATCAGGTTGATGATCAGCGGCAGACCGCGGAAGAAGTCCGTGTACGCCGCCGCCAGCGCGCGCAGCGGGAAGAACACGGGGCCGCGCAGAGTGCGGGCGACGGCGATGAGCATGCCGAGCACCAGTACGGCGGCCCCGCAGACCAGCAGCAGCCGGACGTTCAGCCACAGCCCTTCGAGGACCTTGGGGAACGCCTCGCGCGCGTACTGCCCGTTGAAGAAGGTCTCCCTGGTGCGCGGCCAGCCGGGCGCACCGATCACGACCGCGTAGAGGACCACGGCCGTGACGAGGGTGGACAGCGCGGCGATCGCCGTGGCGCGCCGGGCCCGTGTGCGCCGGTAGCGCTCGCGCTCCAGCCGGCGCCGCGACGGGACGTAGGCGTCGCCGGTCGCGCCGCTCCCGGTGCCGTCGCCAGGGTCGTCCGCCCCCTCCCGGCCGGACTCGTCCTTGGTGAGCGTCACTTGAGCACCGGGGCGTCGACGGCGTCGGAGAGCCACTGCTGCTCGATCTTCGCCAGCGTGCCGTCCTTGCGCAGGGCGTCCACGGCGCCGCTCACGCACCCGGTGAGCGCGCTGCCCTTGTCGAGGACCAGCCCGAACTGCTCCGGGGCGCCGCCCCGGTTCTCGAACTGGCCGACGATCTCGGCGTCGGTCACCTCGGCGGCGGTGATGTAGAAGGCGGTCGGCAGATCGACGACGATGGCGTCGACCTGGCCGTTCTTCAGTGCGGACTTGGCCTGGTCGTTCTTCGCGTACACGGCCGCCTGCCGCGTCGGCTTCACCACGTCGTCGATGTAGTCGAGGCTCGTCGTGCCGACCTGCGCGCCCAGCTTGAGGCCCCGGAGACCGGCGACGCCCGTCACCCCGGCGGCCTTCGAGCCCTTCAGCGCGACGACCGCCTGGCGCACGTCGTAGTAGCCGGACGAGAAGTCCACGGCTTTCTTGCGCTCGTCGCTGATCGACACCTGGTTGATGTCGAAGTCGAACGTCTTCTGACCGGGTGCGAAAGCCTTGTTGAACGGCACGCTCTGCCAGACCACGGCGTTCTTGCCGTAACCGAGCTGTCCGGCCACGGCGTAGGCCACCGCCGACTCGAAGCCCTCGCCGTTCGTCGGCTTGTCGTCCTTGAACCACGGTTCGTAGGCGGGCTCGTCGGTCGCGATCGTGAGCTTGCCGGGGGTTTCGGTGGCCAGTTCGCCCTTGGCGCAGGTGTTCGCGCGCGAACCGGAGGCGGTGGGGGCAGCCTTCTCCTCCGGCTGCGGGGCGCAGCCGACGGCGGTGGCGAGGAGGGCCACGGTGGCGCCGGCGACGGCGCGGCGCAGGACACGAGGGGCGGGGTGCATGGCCGGAGAGTGGCAGCGAAAACCCTGGTTTGTCGAGGTCACGCCGGATTTTGTCCGCATGGTGGGAACGGGTGTTGCGTTCTCGTGAACCAGGGTGAACGGCGGTGCGCGAGGCGCGGGCGGGCGGCGCCCCCGCGACTCGGTGCGGGGGTTCGCCCGGGCCGCCGGTCGAGGGCGGGGAACGTGGACCGGCGGCCCATCCGCGCCGGAGCCGTCATCCCGCGCGGGGCTGCAACCAGTTGACCGCGCAACCACGTACAGGGGGAGCGCGCGTGAAGCGTCGGCGCGTGCACGCGATTCACACGGGGCGCGCGTTCATCGGGCGCGCGCCCCGTGCGGGTGGGGTCACCACCCGCGCGCGTGCCACTCCGGAAGATGCGGCCGCTCGGCGCCGAGCGTCGTGTCGTCGCCGTGTCCCGGATAGACCCAGGTCTCGTCCGGCAGCACGTCGAAGATCTTCGTCTCGACGTCGTGGATCAGGCGGGCGAAGGCCTCCGGGTCCTTGCGGGTGTTGCCCACTCCGCCGGGGAACAGGCAGTCGCCGGTGAAGACGTGGGGGTGGCCGTGCGGATCGTCGTAGACCAGGGCGATCGAGCCCGGCGTGTGCCCGACCAGATGGCGCGCCGTCAGCTCCACGTTCCCCACCCGGATGACGTCCCCGTCGAGGACCGGGACGTCGGTCGGCACCGGGATGCCGTCGGCGTCCTCGCGGCCGGCGAAGGTGCGCGCCCGCGTGGCCGCCACGACCTCGGCGAGCGCCTGCCAGTGGTCGCCGTGCTGATGGGTGGTGACGACGGACGCGATGCCGTCGTCACCGATGGTGCCGAGCAGTGCCTGCGCGTCGTTCGCCGCGTCGATCAGCAGTTGCTCGTCGGTGGCCCGGCAGCGCAGCAGATAGGCGTTGTTGTTCATCGGGCCGACCGCGATCTTGGTGATCATCAGGTCCTTGAGCTCGTGCACGTCCGCCGGGCCGCCGACCGTCACCTGTCCGCTGTACGTCATGGCGGCAGCCTATAGCGGAGGAAGGGCCGGAAGCGGCCCGCCGTCGGCCGTCAGCCCGGTGCCGTCACGCCGTCCGGCGAGCCAGCCGAGGAGGTCCGCCGGGGCGCCGGTGACGGTCACCTCGGGCTCGTCGGCCTTGCGGCCGGTGCGCCACGCGCGCGTGCCGTCCGTGAGGCGGGTCGGCGGCACGTCGGGATGCCCGGTGAACCGCTCGGCCAGGAACTCGGTCTCCCGCTCGGTGAACTCCGCCGGCAGGTCCTCGAGCTCATAGCCGATGCCGAGGTCCACGGCATGCAGCTCGACCTCCGCCCACCGCCGGAACGGCACGCGGGCCGCCGCGTCGACGACGCCGTTGCGCAGCTCCACCGTGCGCGACCAGTCGCCGGGCGCGGCTGCGGCCGCCTGGAAACGGGCCGCGCTCTCCCGGAGGTCGGCGAGCTGGTCCCGCAGGGAGCGCGGGGCGTCCCTTTCGATGTCGGCGTCGCGCACCTGCGCGTCGGCGTACATGGGGCGGCCCTCGAGGACGTTCACCAGGGCGTCCGCGTTGCGGGCGAGGTGGGCGAGGACATGTCCACGGCTCCAGCCGGGCAGCCGCGACGGCTCGGAGACCGATGCGTCGTCCCGTCCGGCGACTGCGCTGAGCAGCCGCTCGGTCGCGGCGTGTACGGACTCCAGGTCATGAGCGTGATCAATCATGCTGCTGACCCTAGCCTCGCCACTCGTTCGGGTGAAGGCGGCCGGCCGGGCCCGCTAATCGAATGCACGTGCTATAAGGTCGGTGGCGGCGTCAGGCATGCTGGAAGGCCGGGGATTGTTGTGAACCGGTGAACCCCGGCTGAATCCCGACCGGCGTTGTCAGTGGCTCCCCCTAGTCTGAGGAAGACGGGGGCCCCGCCCCTGTCACTTCTCTCAAGAAAGGTGCGGACCGGCGTGGCCGACCGTCTCATCGTCCGTGGCGCGCGCGAGCACAACCTCAAGAATGTCTCGCTCGACCTGCCACGCGACGCGCTCATCGTCTTCACGGGCCTGTCGGGGTCGGGCAAGTCCTCGCTGGCCTTCGACACCATCTTCGCCGAGGGCCAGCGGCGCTACGTCGAGTCGCTCTCGTCGTACGCCCGGCAGTTCCTCGGGCAGATGGACAAGCCGGACGTCGACTTCATCGAGGGCCTCTCCCCGGCCGTCTCGATCGACCAGAAGTCGACCTCGCGCAACCCGCGCTCCACGGTGGGCACGATCACCGAGGTCTACGACTACCTGCGGCTGCTCTTCGCGCGCATCGGCAAGCCGCACTGTCCCGAGTGCGCCCGGCCGATCACCCGCCAGTCGCCGCAGGCCATCGTCGACAAGGTGCTGGAGCTGCCGGAGGGCAGCCGCTTCCAGGTGCTCTCGCCGCTGGTGCGCGAGCGCAAGGGAGAGTTCGTCGACCTCTTCGCCGATCTCCAGACCAAGGGCTACAGCCGTGCGCGGGTGGACGGCGAGACGGTCCAGCTGTCCAGCCCGCCCACGCTGAAGAAGCAGGAGAAGCACACCATCGAGGTGGTCATCGACCGCCTCACGGTGAAGGACACCGCCAAGCGCCGGCTCACCGACTCCGTGGAGACCGCACTCGGTCTCTCCGGCGGGATGGTCGTGCTCGACTTCGTCGACCTCGCCGCTGACGACCCCGAGCGCGAGCGCATGTACTCGGAGCACCTGTACTGCCCGTACGACGACCTGTCCTTCGAGGAGCTCGAGCCGCGCTCCTTCTCCTTCAACTCGCCCTTCGGCGCCTGTCCCGAGTGCTCCGGCATCGGCACGCGCATGGAGGTCGACCCCGAGCTGATCGTCCCGGACGAGGACAAGTCCCTCGACGAGGGCGCCATCCACCCCTGGTCGCACGGCCACACGAAGGACTACTTCGGCCGTCTGATCGGAGCCCTCGCCGACGCGCTCGGCTTCCGCACCGACATCCCCTTCGCGGGCCTGCCCCAGCGGGCCAGGAAGGCCCTGCTGTACGGCCACAAGACGCAGATCGAGGTCCGCTACCGCAACCGTTACGGCCGGGAGCGGGTGTACACCACGCCCTTCGAAGGGGCCGTCCCGTTCGTCAAGCGCCGGCACGGCGAGGCCGAGAGCGACGCCAGCCGTGAGCGCTTCGAGGGCTATATGCGCGAGGTGCCCTGCCCCACCTGCCAGGGCACCCGGCTGAAGCCGCTCGTCCTCGCGGTCACGGTCATGGAGAAGTCCATCGCCGAGGTCTCCGGGATGTCCATCAGCGACTGCGCCGAGTTCCTGGGCGAGCTGAAGCTCGACGCCCGTGACAAGAAGATCGCCGAGCGGGTCCTCAAGGAGGTCAACGAGCGGTTGCGGTTCCTGGTCGACGTCGGCCTGGACTACCTCTCGCTCAACCGCGCGGCCGGCACGCTCTCCGGCGGCGAGGCCCAGCGGATCCGGCTGGCCACCCAGATCGGCTCCGGCCTCGTCGGCGTCCTGTACGTCCTCGACGAGCCGTCCATCGGCCTGCACCAGCGTGACAACCACCGGCTGATCGAGACCCTGGTCCGGCTGCGGGACATGGGCAACACGCTCATCGTCGTCGAGCACGACGAGGACACCATCAAGGTCGCCGACTGGATCGTCGACATCGGCCCCGGCGCCGGCGAGCACGGCGGCAAGGTCGTGCACAGCGGCTCCCTGAAGGAGCTGCTGGCCAACGCCGAGTCGCAGACGGGGCAGTACCTGTCCGGCAAGAAGGCGATCCCGCTGCCGGACGTCCGCCGTCCGCAGGACCCCTCGCGCCGGCTCACCGTCCACGGCGCCCGCGAGAACAACCTGCAGGACATCGACGTGTCCTTCCCGCTGGGTCTGTTCACCGCGGTCACCGGCGTCTCAGGCTCGGGCAAGTCCACGCTGGTCAACGACATCCTGTACACGCACTTGGCCCGCGAGCTGAACGGCGCGAGGAACGTCCCGGGACGGCACACGCGTGTGGAGGGCGACGACCTCGTCGACAAGGTCGTGCACGTCGACCAGTCGCCCATCGGCCGCACCCCGCGCTCCAACCCGGCCACCTACACCGGCGTCTTCGACCACGTCCGCAAGCTCTTCGCGGAGACGACCGAGGCGAAGGTCCGCGGCTATCTGCCCGGCCGCTTCTCCTTCAACGTCAAGGGCGGCCGCTGCGAGAACTGCGCCGGCGACGGCACGATCAAGATCGAGATGAACTTCCTCCCGGACGTCTACGTCCCGTGTGAGGTCTGCCATGGCGCCCGGTACAACCGGGAGACCCTGGAGGTCCACTACAAGGGCAAGTCCATCGCCGACGTCCTGAACATGCCGATCGAGGAGGCGACGGAGTTCTTCGAGGCCGTCCCCGCGATCGCCCGCCACCTCAACACCCTGAAGGACGTCGGCCTCGGCTACGTCCGCCTCGGCCAGGCCGCGACCACCCTGTCGGGCGGCGAGGCGCAGCGTGTGAAGCTCGCCAGCGAACTGCAGAAGCGCTCCACCGGCCGCACGGTCTACGTCCTGGACGAGCCGACCACGGGCCTGCACTTCGAGGACATCAGCAAGCTGCTGAAGGTCCTCTCGGGCCTGGTCGAGAAGGGCAACACGGTCATCGTCATCGAGCACAACCTCGATGTGATCAAGACCGCCGACTGGGTCGTCGACATGGGCCCCGAGGGCGGCGCGGGCGGCGGACTCGTCATCGCCGAGGGCACGCCGGAGGAGGTCGCCGCGGTGCCGACCAGCCACACCGGGAAGTTCCTGCGCGAGATCCTCGACGCCGACCGGATCAGCGACGGGGCCCCGGTCAAGGCCCCGCGCAAGACCGCGGCGAAGAAGACGGTCGCGGCCCGGGCGACGACGCGGAAGACGGCCGCCACCGCCACGGCCGCCGCGAAGACCGCGGCGAAGTCCGCTGCCGCCAAGTCGGCCACGCCGAAGGCGACACCCGCGAAGAAGACGACGCGGGCCCGCAAGGCCTGACGCGGGCACGCGCGCGTGGGCCCGGCCCTGCCGCGCGCAACGGCGCAAGCACGGCGCCCCGCGGGAACTCCCGCGGGCCGCCGTCGCCTCTCCCGGCATGAGCGCCCGGCAGCGCGGCCGGGGAAGATCGGACCCGGCCGTCGCCATGGTGTCCAGGACGCCGGCGCGCTCACCCGCTCACCAGGCGCGCCGAGACGGCGCGCAGCCGTTCAGTTCCAGTCCCAGCCGATGCCCACCATCCCCGAGCGCACCCGCGGCTCCACCAGGTGCACCGAGCGGTGCCGGCCGCTGAGCGGCAGTTCCTGGCGGCCGCCGCGCGGGGCCGCCGCCGAGTGCTGGGTGAAGCGGTGGCAGCGCACGGGAAGCGCCTGCTCGGAGAAGCGGACCTGCAGGGCGTACTGGCCGCCGGCCGCCCCGAAGCCCCGCACGTACTCGCGGCAGACGCCGGCCGTGCCGTCCTCGACGCCGTAGCGGAAAAGGAAGGTCTCGCCGGTCCGCAGCCGGGTGTCGAACAGGAACTCCGCCACGAGCACGCCGGTGTCGTGATGGCGGCGGATGCGGCCGGCCCGGCAGTTCTCCAGGGCGTGCACGGTCATCCGCTCCGGCGCGCAGCCGGGGTCGCCGTGGTGGACGGCGACGAAACGGTCGACGCCGTCGCGATGGGCGCGCACGATGTGCTGCGACTCCCGGCCGGAAAGCTCCCGGCGCGCCCCGATGCGCACCCGCTCGTGATGGCCGAGCGTGTGCAGCCCCCCGTCCACGGAGCACTCCAGTTCGGCGAGCAGCTGTTCGAGAGCCCCGGAGGCCTGCAGCAGCGAACGGTAGGAGCGACCCTCGGACGCCCTCGCCGACGTGCCCCCGAGTCCGTCGTCGGACTCCGCCAGCAGCCGGATGAGGGACTCGTCCGGCAGATGCAGGATCTCCTCCAGCGCCCGCACGGCGCGCAGCGACTCGGGGCGCTGCGGCCGCCGGGCGCCCTGCTGCCAGTAGCTCAGGCTCGTCACGCCCACCCTGACCCCGTACCGCGACAGATGATGCTGGACGCGCTGCAGCGGCAGTCCGCGGGCGGCGATCGCGGCCCGCAGCGCCACATGGAAGGGGCCGCCCTGCAGAGCCGTGTCCAGTTCCACGGCGGGGGCCTGGCCGGCGGTGTCCGCGTGCTGTGGGGCGTGCGGCATGCAAGGGGCCTTTCTGTGAATGCTCACGACGGCTGGTCGGACCGTTCGTGCGAGTAGCCGGTGCCTTGCCGGCCACGCGGAGCGTCTTCACATCCGTAAGGCGGCGTTCAGGGCCCCGAGTTCCTCCGCATTGAAGCGTGTTGACCAAGTCCCGACAACACCTGATGCCCGAGTGGCATGTGCGTATGGCCGAGTCGATGCCCTCGGCCCCACCCCCACCCCTTGCCGCGCCCCACTCCTTGCCCCACCCCCACTCCTTGCCGCGCTCCCACGCCTGCCGCGCCCCGACGCCTGCCGCGCTCCCACGCCCCGACGCCTGCCGCGCCTCGCCCCTCCCGTCCCGTTCCCTCCCGTCCCAGCCCTCCCTGCCCGTGCCCATGTCCGTGCGGGGCGCGGGAGTCCGCCCCGACCGTTGTCCACAGCCCCACCGGAGTGTCACCCCGCGCCAGTAGGGTGTGAGACATGGCCGATCCCTCCAGCTACCGCCCCAAGCCGGGACAGATCCCGGACTCTCCCGGGGTGTACCGGTTCCGCGACGAGCACCGCCGGGTGATCTACGTCGGAAAGGCGAAGAGCCTGCGCCAGCGCCTGGCGAACTACTTCCAGGATCTGGCGGGCCTGCACCCCCGCACCCGCTCGATGGTCACCACGGCCGCGTCGGTGGAGTGGACGGTGGTGTCCACGGAGGTCGAGGCGCTGCAGCTGGAGTACTCCTGGATCAAGGAGTACGACCCCCGGTTCAACGTCAAGTACCGCGACGACAAGAGCTACCCGTATCTCGCGGTCACCATGAACGAGGAGTACCCGCGCGTGCAGGTGATGCGCGGCCACAAGAAGAAGGGCGTCAGGTACTTCGGGCCGTACGCGCACGCGTGGGCGATCCGGGACACGGTCGACCTGCTGCTGCGCGTCTTCCCCGTGCGCACCTGCTCCGCCGGCGTGTTCAAGAACGCGTCGCGCACGGGCCGGCCGTGCCTGCTCGGCTACATCGGCAAGTGCTCCGCGCCCTGTGTGGACCGCATCGACGCCGACGACCACCGCGAACTGGCCGACGAGTTCTGCGACTTCATGACCGGCCGTACCGGCACCTACCTCCGCCGTCTGGAGAAGCAGATGGCGGAGGCGGCCGAGGAGATGGAGTACGAGCGGGCCGCCCGCCTGCGCGACGACATCGAGGCCCTGAGGAAGGCCATGGAGAAGAACGCGGTCGTGCTGGCGGACGCGACCGACGCCGACCTGATCGCCGTCGCCGAGGACGAGCTGGAGGCGGCCGTCCAGATCTTCCACGTCCGCGGCGGGCGCGTGCGCGGTCAGCGCGGCTGGGTGACCGACAAGGTCGAGGACGTCACGACCGGCGCCCTCGTCGAGCACGCCCTCCAGCAGCTGTACGGCGAGGAGCGCGGCGACTCCGTCCCCAAGGAGGTCCTGGTCCCCGCGCTGCCCGAGCCCGTGGAACCCGTCCAGGAGTGGCTCACCGGGCGCCGCGGGTCGATCGTGTCACTGCGCATCCCGCAGCGGGGCGACAAGAAGGCCCTGATGGAGACCGTCGAGCGCAACGCGCAGCAGGCGCTCGTGCTGCACAAGACCAGGCGCGCCTCCGACCTGACCACGCGCTCGCGTGCTCTGGAGGAGATCGCCGAGGCGCTCGACCTGGACAGCGCCCCGCTGCGGATCGAGTGCTACGACATCTCCCACCTCCAGGGCGACGACGTGGTGGCCTCCATGGTCGTCTTCGAGGACGGCCTGCAGCGCAAGAGCGAGTACCGCCGCTTCCAGATCAAGGGCTTCGAGGGCCAGGACGACGTCCGCTCCATGCACGAGGTGATCACCCGCCGCTTCCGGCGCTACCTCGGCGAGAAGGAGCGGACGGGCGAGTGGACCGACGACGAGAGCACTGTCGTCACCGCCACAGGGACGCCGCCCGTCGACGGCACAGGCACGCCCAACGCCGACGCCGCGGACGGCATCCCTGCCCACGCCACCGGAAGCACCCCTGCCCACGGCGCGGGAGAGCTCCTCACGGATGCCGCCGAAGCGCCCCTGACCAGCAGCCTCAAGGACGAGGACGGTCGTCCGAGGCGCTTCGCCTACCCGCCCCAGCTCGTCGTCGTCGACGGCGGACAGCCGCAGGTGGCGGCGGCCAGGCGGGCGCTGGACGAACTGGGCATCGACGACATCGCCGTCTGCGGCCTCGCCAAGCGCCTGGAGGAGGTCTGGCTGCCGGGGGACGACGACCCGGTCGTCCTGCCCCGCAGCAGCGAGGGCCTCTACCTGCTCCAGCGTGTCCGCGACGAGGCGCACCGCTTCGCGATCACCTACCAGCGGGCCAAGCGCGCCAAGCGCTTCCGCTCCGGCCCGCTCGACGAGGTGCCCGGTCTCGGAGAGACCCGCAAGCAGGCGCTGATCAAGCACTTCGGATCGGTGAAGAAGCTGCGGGCCGCGACGGTCCAGGAGATCTGCGAGGTCCCGGGGATAGGCCGCAAGACGGCCGAGACCATCGCCGCGGCCCTCGTCCGGGCGGCGCCGCCCGCCCCCGCCGTGAACACGGCCACCGGAGAGATCATTGAGGAAGAGGAACCCGGCGCCACGCCGGATTCCCCCGGAGACCCCGTCACCGCGGGCGCCCCGGAAGAACGACGGGGGCAGGAGACATGACCGAGCACGACGCAGACCCCACGGACCGGCGGGAACAGCCGCCCACTACTGTGCCGACAGCCGCGTCCCAGCAGGGACACGGGGATCCCGCCGAGGATCCCGCCCAGCACCCCGCGGTCCCCGACAGCCCGCAGCAAGAAGCACGCCATGAAGACGGAGCACAGGTGACTACCGACGTCTCGCCGCCCGGGATCCCCGAGGCGGCCATCCCCGAGCTGGTGATCATCTCCGGCATGTCCGGGGCCGGCCGTTCGACCGCGGCCAAGTGTCTGGAGGACCTCGGCTGGTTCGTCGTCGACAACCTGCCGCCCGCCCTGATCCCGACCATGGTGGAGCTGGGCGCCCGTTCCCAGGGCAACGTGGCGCGGATCGCGGTCGTCGTCGACGTCCGCGGCCGGCGCTTCTTCGACAACCTCCGCGAGTCGCTCGCCGACCTCGAGACGAAGGGCGTCACCCGGAGGATCGTCTTCCTGGAGTCCTCCGACGACGCCCTGGTGCGCCGCTTCGAGGGGGTGCGGCGCCCGCACCCGCTGCAGGGGGACGGCCGCATCGTCGACGGCATCGCCGCCGAGCGTGAGCTGCTGCGCGAGCTGCGCGGCGACGCCGACCTGGTCATCGACACCTCCAGCCTCAACGTGCACGAACTGCGCGCCAAGATGGACGCCCAGTTCGCCGGCGAGGAGGAGCCGGAGCTGCGGGCCACCGTCATGTCCTTCGGCTTCAAGTACGGCCTGCCGGTCGACGCCGATCTGGTCGTGGACATGCGCTTCCTGCCGAACCCGCACTGGGTTCCGGAGCTGCGCCCCTACACCGGGCTCAACGAGGAGGTCTCGACGTACGTCCTCAACCAGCCCGGCGCCAAGGAGTTCCTGGACCGGTACGCGGAGCTCCTCCAGCTGGTCGCCACGGGCTACCGCCGGGAGGGCAAGCGCTATGTGACCATCGCGGTCGGCTGCACGGGCGGCAAGCACCGCTCGGTGGCCATGTCGGAGAAGCTCGCCGCGCGCCTCGCGGCCGAGGGCGTGGAGACGGTGGTCGTACACCGGGACATGGGACGGGAATGACGGGACGTTCTCCACGGCTCGGCCGGTTGCGCAGGGTCGCCCCGGAGGGGCGCACGGGCCGGCCTGCCGAGGCCCGCGGCGGCAAACCGCGCCGCCGCGGCGCTCAGCCCAAGGTGGTCGCCCTCGGCGGCGGCATGGGCCTGTCCGCGTCGCTCACCGCGCTGCGGCGCATCACCGGCGACCTCACCGGCGTGGTCACGGTGGCCGACGACGGCGGCTCCAGCGGCCGTCTGCGCGAGGAACTGGGCGTTCTGCCGCCCGGCGACCTGCGCAAGGCGCTCGCCGCGCTGTGCGGCGACGACGAATGGGGCCAGACCTGGGCCCGGGTCATCCAGCACCGCTTCCAGTCGCAGGGCGAGATCAACGGCCATGCGGTGGGCAACCTGCTGATCGTCGCCCTGTGGGAGCAGCTCGGCGACCACGTCCAGGCCCTGGACCTGGTCGGCCGGCTGCTGGGCGCACAGGGGCGCGTGCTGCCGATGTCCGCCGTGCCGCTGGAACTCCAGGCGCTGGTGAAGGGGCACGATCCCGAGCGGCCCGACGACGTCGACACGGTCCGCGGGCAGGCGACCGTGGCGCTGACGCCGGGCGAGGTGCAGTCCGTGCACCTGGTGCCGCACGACCCGCCGGCCGTCCCGGAGGCCGTCGAAGCGGTCCTGGACGCCGACTGGGTGGTGCTGGGGCCGGGCTCCTGGTTCTCCTCGGTCATGCCGCATCTGCTGGTGCCCGAACTGCTCGACGCGCTCATGGAGACGAAGGCGCGCCGGGTGCTCTCCTTGAACCTCGCTCCGCAACCCGGTGAAACCGACGGCTTCTCCCCGCAGCGTCATTTGGAGGTTTTGGGACGACACGCCCCTAAACTCGCCCTGGACGTGGTGCTGGCCGACGAGGCAGCCGTGCCCGACCGCGACTCGCTGGCCGACGCCGCCAAGAGGTTCGGAGCCGCGGTCGAGCTGGCGCCGGTGGCCCGGCCCGACGGAACCCCGAGGCACGACCCGGAGCTGTTGGCCGCCGCGTACGACCGTATTTTTCGGATGCATGGAAGGATCGGCCCATGGCGATGACGGCAGCGGTGAAGGATGAGATCTCCCGGCTCCCCGTCACCCGGACCTGCTGCAGAAAGGCGGAGGTCTCCGCCCTTCTGCGGTTCGCCGGCGGCCTGCACCTGGTGAGCGGGCGCATCGTGATCGAGGCGGAGCTGGACACGGCGATGGCGGCCCGTCGGCTCAAGCGGGACATCCTGGAGATCTTCGGGCACGGCTCGGAGCTGATCGTGATGGCCCCCGGCGGTCTGCGCCGCGGTTCGCGCTATGTCGTGCGGGTGGTCGCGGGCGGTGACCAGCTCGCCCGGCAGACGGGGCTCGTGGACGGCCGCGGGCGCCCCATCCGGGGTCTGCCCCCGCAGGTGGTCTCCGGCGCGACCTGCGACGCCGAGGCGGCCTGGCGCGGCGCCTTCCTGGCGCACGGCTCGCTCACCGAGCCCGGCCGTTCGTCCTCCCTTGAGGTGACCTGCCCGGGCCCCGAGGCCGCGCTCGCGCTGGTCGGAGCGGCCCGCCGGCTCTCCATCGCGGCGAAGGCCCGCGAGGTGCGCGGGGTCGACCGGGTCGTGGTCCGCGACGGCGACGCGATCGGCGCCCTGCTCACCCGGCTGGGCGCGCACGAGTCGGTGCTGGCCTGGGAGGAGCGGCGGATGCGCCGCGAGGTGCGGGCCACGGCGAACCGGCTCGCCAACTTCGACGACGCCAACCTGCGCCGCTCGGCCCGCGCCGCGGTCGCCGCCGGGGCCCGCGTCCAGCGCGCCCTGGAGATCCTCGGCGACGAGGTGCCCGAGCACCTCGCTGCAGCCGGCCGGCTGCGCATGGACCACAAGCAGGCCTCCCTGGAGGAGCTGGGCGCGCTGGCCGACCCGCCGCTGACGAAGGACGCGGTCGCCGGGCGGATCCGCCGGCTGCTGGCGATGGCCGACAAGCGGGCCTCGGACCTCGGCATCCCGGGCACGGAGTGCAACCTCAGCGAGGAGCTCGCCGACAACCTGGTGGGCTGATCGTCCGTCAGCATGCCGGTGAAGACGTCCGATCGGGCGACTCCACCGGCATGCTGACGGGCTGTGAGGCGCTCTTGACTGGATCATGAACTGTCATGAGCCTGGCAGAGTTCGCTGCTGTGGCGAACTCACGCTAGGGGGGTTCATGAGACCTAGAGCGAGATCGATCCTCGCTGTCGGCGCACTCCTGCTCGGCGGAGCGGCATTCGCGCCCATCGCCCAGGCGCAGCCCGCACCTTCACCGAAGCCCGATCCGGCCGAGGTCAAGGTGTTCCGGGCCGAGGTCACCGGACAGCAGGTACCCCTGCTGCTGGCGGCCGGACAGGACGGTCACGAACTCAGTGAGCAGGTGCCCGCGAAGGGCACTGCCACCGTCGAGGTCTACCTGACGGACGAACAGGCGAAGAAACTCGGCAAGCAGGGTGTCCGGCTCGCCGAGCACTCGTTGTCGGCCGCCTCCGAGAACCGCGTGGAGGCCGCCGCCGAAGGCGTGTTCCGCCCGTACAGCGGAAGCGGCGGCCTGCGGGAGGAGATCCTGCGCACCGGCCGGCAGAACCCGGGCCTCACCAAGGTCGTCTCCCTCGGCAAGACCGTGAACGGCCAGGACATCCTCGCGGTCAAACTGACCAGGGACGCGAAGAAGTCCGCCGACGGCTCCAAGCCCTCGGTGCTGTACATGTCCAACCAGCACGCGCGCGAGTGGATCACCCCCGAGATGACCCGGCGGCTGATGCACTACTACCTGGACAACTACCGGACCGACAAGCGCGTCAAGAAGATCGTCGACTCCAACGAGCTGTGGTTCGTCCTGTCGGCCAACCCCGACGGCTACGACTACACCTTCAAGAGCGCCGACAACCGCATGTGGCGCAAGAACCTGCGGGACGTCAACGGCGACGGCGCGATCTCCACCGGCGACGGCGTCGACCTCAACCGCAACTTCGCCTACAAGTGGGGCTACGACAACGAGGGTTCGTCACCTAACCCCACCAGTGAGACCTACCGCGGAGCGAAGCCCGCCTCCGAGCCCGAGACCAGGGCGCTCGACGCCTTCGAGAAGCGCATCGGCTTCACCTACGGCATCAACTACCACTCCGCCGCCGAACTCCTCCTCTACGGGGTCGGCTGGCAGGTCGCCACCGACACCCCGGACGACGTCGCCTACGAGGCGCTCGCCGGCACGCCCGAGAAGTCGGCCGTCCCGGGCTACCACCCGCAGGTCTCCTCGGAGCTGTACACGACCAACGGGGAGGCGGACGGCCACGCCTCGAACGTCAACGGCATGGCCATGTTCACCCCCGAGATGTCGACCTGTCAGACCGCTTCGAACGTCGACCCCGACGACCAGTGGAAGAGCGGGGACTGCCAGTCGGTCTTCAACTTCCCGGACGACGAGAAGCTGATCCAGGCCGAGTTCGCCAAGAACGTCCCGTTCGCGCTCTCGGTCGCCGAGTCCGCCGCGCGCCCCGACCGCCCGAAGTCCTCGGTCGGTCTGACCGCCGCCGACTTCACCCCGGCGCCGTTCACCACGTCGTACGCGCGCGGCGCCGACCAGCAGGTCTCCGTCGTCGTGCGCAAGGCGGTCCGCGACAAGGAGCTCAAGTACCGCGTCAACGGCGGCCGTACCCGGGACCAGGCGCTCCGGCACTGGAAGGGCGGCGAGACCTACGGCGGGGAGGACAACCTCTACTTCGACGCGTACCGGGCCAGGGTGAAGGACGGCAGGCCGGGCGACAAGGTCGAGGTGTGGTTCACCGGGAAGGCCGAGAACGGCAAGAAGGTCTCCAGCGCGCACTTCACCTACACGGTCGCCGCGCGGCCCCAGGCCGACACGCTGGTGGTCGCCGAGGAGGGCGCGGCCGCCACGCAGGCGCAGACCTACGTGGACGCGCTGAAGGCCAACGGCCGCAAGGCGATCGTCTGGGACGTCGCCACCCAGGGGGCGCCCGACCCGCTCGGCGTGCTGAGCCACTTCCGCACGGTCGTCCACTACACGGGCGCGAGCGTCCCCGGCAACCCGACCCAGCTCGCGCTGCGCGCCTTCCTCAACGAGGGCGGCAAGCTGATCGAGGCGGGCGAGCTGGCCGGCGGCAGCGTCGCCCTCGCCGACGGCACCCCGTCGAACGACTTCAGCCAGTACTACCTGGGCGCCTACTCCCGCACCTCGACCCCCGGAGCCACCGGATTCACCGGCTCCGGCAGGCTCGGCGGACTGAGCGCCGCCCTCGGCCCGGCCACGGGCAACCCGCTCGACAAGGCCGGCACCTACGCGGTCACCTCGGACGAGCTGCCGGCGGCCGCCTTCCCGCAGTTCGCGAGCGCGGGCGCCGGCCAGTTCGCCGGCACGGTCAACCCCTACGGGCCCTACGCGGGCTCGTACATGGCCGCGGCCGTGCACACCGACGACGCCTACAAGCGGCTCACCCGCACCATCGACCTCAGCGGCGTCGGCGCGGCGAGCAAGCCGACGCTGCGCACCCAGCTGCTGTGGGACACCGAGCCTGGTTACGACAACGCGATCGTCGAGATCCACACCGTCGGCGGCGACGACTGGACCACGCTTCCCGAGGCGGGCGGCGCCACCCGCACCGCGGTGCCCGCCGAGTGCGGGGCCGGCTTCTACGTCGGTGAGCACCCGTGGCTCGAGCACTACCTCACCCTCGGCGCGAACGACTGCTCCGCGACCGGGTCCACCGGCGTCTGGAACGCCCTCACCGGCGCCTCCAGCGGCTGGCAGCAGGTGAACTTCGACCTGAGCGCGTACGCGGGCAAGAACGTCGAGGTCTCGATCGCGTACGTCACCGACCCGGGCAGCGGCGGCCGAGGCGTCCTCGCGGACGACGCCTCGCTGGTCGTCGGCGGCGGCGCCGTCGAGACCGAGGGCTTCGAGACGTCGCTCGGCGCCTGGAAGGCCGGCGGACCGCCCGCCGGCAGCCCGGCCGTCCTGAAGGACTGGGCGCGCACCGGCGTCCTGTTCCAGACGTACGGAGCGGTCACCACCGACGACACCGTGCTGCTCGGCTTCGGCCTGGAGCACGTCGCCGCGGCGGCCGACCGCAAGACGCTCATCGGAAAGGCCCTCTCCTCACTTGCGCGATGACACGCCCAAGTCAACAGCTCGTGACGGTTCGTAACCGGATCGAGTGATCGGGCCCGTACGGCCCGTGCGGTCCGTACCCCTACTGGCGGGTACGGACCGCCGTGCCGTGTATGGGCCGACTCGATGTCACTCCGGCGGCCCCGGAGAGGTAGGGTCGTGGGTGGTCGGGGACATCCCAAATACAGCTCGCCGGCACCTCGTGGCCGGCGTACCAACGAGGAGATCGGTTCGTGACGATCCGCGTAGGCATCAACGGCTTTGGCCGCATCGGTCGTAACTACTTCCGCGCGCTGCTGGAGCAGGGTGCTGACATCGAGATCGTGGCTGTCAACGACCTGGGTGACACCGCGACCACCGCTCACCTGCTCAAGTACGACACCATCCTGGGCCGTCTCAAGGCCGAGGTGTCGCACACGGCAGACACGATCACTGTGGACGGCCACACCATCAAGGTGCTGTCCGAGCGCAACCCCGCGGACATCCCGTGGGGCGACCTCGGCGTCGACATCGTGATCGAGTCGACCGGCATCTTCACCAAGAAGGCCGACGCCGAGAAGCACATCGCGGGCGGCGCCAAGAAGGTCCTCATCTCGGCTCCGGCCAAGGACGAGGACATCACGATCGTGATGGGCGTCAACCAGGACAAGTACGACCCGGCGAACCACCACGTCATCTCCAACGCCTCCTGCACCACCAACTGTGTGGCGCCGATGGCCAAGGTCCTCGACGAGAACTTCGGCATCGTCAAGGGTCTGATGACGACGGTCCACGCGTACACCAACGACCAGCGCATCCTGGACTTCCCGCACTCGGACCTGCGCCGCGCCCGCGCCGCCGCCGAGAACATCATCCCGACCACGACGGGCGCCGCCAAGGCAACCGCCCTGGTCCTGCCGCAGCTCAAGGGCAAGCTCGACGGCATCGCGATGCGCGTCCCGGTCCCGACCGGCTCGGCCACCGACCTGGTCGTGACCCTCCAGCGCGAGGTCACCAAGGACGAGGTCAACGCCGCGTTCAAGAAGGCCTCCGAGGACGGCGACCTCAAGGGCTACCTGGCCTACACCGAGGACCCGATCGTCTCGTCGGACATCGTCAGCGACCCGGCCTCCTGCACCTTCGACTCCTCCCTGACCATGGTCCAGGAGGGCAACTCGGTGAAGATCCTCGGCTGGTACGACAACGAGTGGGGCTACTCCAACCGCCTCGTGGACCTGACGGTCTTCGTCGGCGGCCGGCTCTGATCGACAGAGCGAGCACGTTGATGTGAGAGCAGGGCCCGGGCGGCGCAAGGACGA
>NZ_JBMNDR010000025.1:0-91912 GCF_052543235.1 Streptomyces sp. SAS_272
ACCGTCGTGGTTCCGGGAACCGGCACCCTCGACATCGTGATCCCGTCCCTGGCCGCCTCGCTCGCCGCAGTCCACGACCAGCGCCGAACACTCGAATCCCAGATCAGCACCCTGCTGGAGGCCCACCCTCTTCACCCGGTCCTGACCTCGATGCCGGGAGTCGGAGTCAGGACCGCAGCCGTCCTGCTGGTCACCATTGGCGACGGCACCAGCTTTCCCAGCGCCGCCCACCTCGCTTCATACGCCGGCCTCGCCCCTACGACCAGGTCCTCAGGAACCTCGATTCATGGCGAACATGCGCCACGAGGCGGAAACCGGCAGCTGAAGCGCGCAATGTTCCTCTCCGCCTTCGCCTGCATGAACGCCGACCCCGCCTCCCGCACCTACTACGACCGGCAACGCGCCTGCGGCAAAACCCACACCCAGGCACTCCTGAGACTCGCCCGCCAACGCATCAGCGTCCTGTTCGCCATGCTCCGAGACGGCACCTTCTATGAGTCCCGCACCCCCACCATCACCCTCGCCGCATGACCATCCCAAACAGCACCAAACCCGGCACTACGTCCTTGACGAAAGACATAGAGACACCCCCCCCGGGGCGACAGCCGCGGCCACGGTCACCCCCAGGGCCACGGCACGCCACGGTGACCCTGTCCCGGCCTGCCGTCCCTGTCCACGCCGTGCCGACGACCCGGCCCACACCGGATGCGGGCCGCACGCGAGCCGGATGCGGGCCGCACGAGCCGAGTGCGCGCCTGGTCCGGCCACGAAGGGGAAGGCCCGCCGTCCCTGACGCGCCCGGTCACGACCGCAATCCGCGCCCGATCACGACCGCAGTCGACGCCCGATCACGATCGCAGTCCGCGCCCGGTCACGGCCGCCGTCGGCCCCGGGTCACGGCCGTGTCATCTCCACCAGCTTGAGGACGGTGTTCCAGTTGCGGGTGGTGGCGATCAGCCCCTTGTTCACGCGGGGCCTTGCGAGCTGCTCGGCGAGTCTGGAGCGGCCGAGGCCGACGGGGGTGTACAGGTACAGGGCGCGGTCGCCGAGGCGGAATTCCTCGGGAAGGAGGGCGGCGCGGTCGATGCCGGCGAAGCGCTCCTCGTCGACGGGCCCGGAGAAGTAGGTGGCGTGGAGCTGCTTGGCCTCCAGGTCTGCGGCCGGGAACGGGCAGGCGTCGGCGACGGCGCGAAGGTAGGCGTGGTCGCGCACGAGCACGTCCACGGCGAAGCCGAAGTGTTTCTCGATCGCGGCCGTGAGTCCGGCGGCGAGGCTTTCCTCGTCCCCGCGGGTGCTGGAGAAGACGGCCTGGCCGCTCTGGAGGTAGGTGCGCACGTCGCCGTGGCCGAGCTCCTCGAGCAGGGTGCGCAGTTCGGCCATGGGGAGCTTCCGGTTGCCGCCCACGTTGATGCCGCGCAGCAGGGCCGCGTACGTCGTCGTCATCCGCTCAGCCTATGCGGCCGCCGTGCCCCGTGGGGGTGAGCACGACGGCCGCGGCCCGGACGAAGGGCCGGGCGAAACTCTTGCCGATCGATGGCCGGCGGAGCAACCCCTGACGGACTTCTCCACAGGCCTGTGACGTGTTGAGCAAACTTTCGAAACGACAATTGAGGTCTTCACCGGCGACTGCACCCTGATCGCCGCCCCCGAGATCCGTCGATAGGTGTAAGGGGTCACTGTCCTACTCAGCGGTGAGAGGCCGCGGTCCGAGGGGAGGACTCTCGTGCCCGGCACCTCACCGGGCAGCACGACGAGCGGGGTTTATCCAGGCCATACCTTCGAATAGGAAGGTGGCGGCAGGGGGCTTCCACCGCATCACAAGAGGGCAGGCCCGTCATGGGGAACGGAGATACAAGGGTGCGGGGCTTCGCCGCGCGGGCAGGCGGTTGGAGCGCCCGGCACCGATGGGCCGCCGTGGGCATCTGGGTGCTGTTCGTCGTTCTGGCCATGGGGATCGGATCGGCGGCCGGCACGGTCGAGGTCAAGGAGAGCGACCAGCTCGGCGGCGAGACCCACACGGCCGCCAAGATCATCGAGGACGCCGGGATCGAGGAGCCGGCCAGCGAGACCGTGCTCATCCAGGCGAGGAGCGGCTCCCTCAAGGCCACCGACCCGGAGTTCAAGGCCGCCGTCAGCGCGGTCGTCGCCGCCGTCGGCAAGACCGGTGAGGCCACCGACGTGACCTCGCCCTACGACACGCAGACGATCTCCAAGGACGGCCGCAGCGCGCTGGTGCAGTTCGACATGCGCGGCGACTCCGACACCGCGGGCGAGCGGGTCGAGCCGGTTCTCGACGCCGTCGCGGACGTGCAGAAGGAGCACTCCTCGCTGCGGATCGAGGAGATCGGCGGCGCCAGCATGATGAAGACGTTCGACGACGCGTTCGGCGACGACTTCCAGCAGGCCGAGTACTCCGCGGTGCCGGTGGCGCTGGGCATCCTGCTGATCGCCTTCGGCGCGCTGGTGGCGGCGCTGCTGCCGGTGGCCCTCGCGGTCACCGCGATCATGGCGACGATGGGTCTGATGAGCATCGTCAGCCACTTCCAGCCGATGGACGACACCGCGAGCTCGGTGATGCTGCTGGTCGGTCTGGCCGTGGGCGTCGACTACTGCCTGTTCTACCTCCGCCGGGAACGCGAGGAGCGGGCCGCGGGACGTGATCCGGAAACCGCTCTCAGGATCGCCGCGGCGACCAGCGGCCGCGCGGTGATCGTCTCCGGCGTCACCGTGTGCGTGGCGATGGCGGGCATGCTGTTCACGGGGCTCGCCACGTTCGAGGCGATGGGTCTGGCCTCTTTGATGGTGGTCGCGGTCGCCATGGTCGGTTCGGTGACGGTGCTGCCGGCGCTGCTCTCGCTGCTCGGCCACCGGGTGGAGAAGGGCAGGATCCCGTTCCTGCACCCCGACAAGCGCCGCAGGAACGGCAAGGGCGGCCGTGCCACGGAGGGCAGCCGGTTCTGGAGCGCCGTGCTGAAGGTCGTCCTCGCCAAGCCCGGCGTCTCGCTGGTCGTCGCGGCCGGCGCGCTGCTCGCGATCGCCGCTCCGGCGGTCGGCATGAAGACCCAGAACCTCACCCTGGACCAGGAGTTCGGCGACTCGCTGCCCATCGTGCAGACGTACAACCGGGTCAACGACGCCTTCCCGGGCGGCTCCGAGCCGGCCGAGGTGATCGTCAAGGCGGACGACATCAACTCCGGCGACGTGAAGGCCGCGCTCCAGGCGTTCAAGGAGCAGGCCGTGAGTTCGGGGGCCTCCCGGGGTCCGGTCGAGATCAAGCTGCACGACGCCCAGAACATCGCGTATGTGTACGTCCCGCTGGTCGGCGGCTCCGACCTGGACAAGGCGGGTGCGAGCCTTGCGAAGCTGCGCGACGAGGTGCGGCCCGCAACGCTCGGCACGGTGGACGGCGTCCAGGCGCCCATCACCGGACAGGTGGCCGGTTCGCAGGACTTCAACGACCAGCTGGCCGGAGCGGTCACCCCGGTCTTCGCGTTCGTCGTGGTCTTCGCCTTCCTGCTGATGCTGCTGTCGTTCCGCTCGCTGACGGTCGCGATCACCTCGATCGTGCTCAACCTGCTGTCGGTGGGCGCCGCCTACGGCATCCTCGTCGCGGTGTTCCAGCACGGCTGGGGCGCGTCGGTGGTGGGCGCGGAGGGCGTCGGCGCGATCATCACCTGGCTGCCGCTGTTCCTGTTCGTGATCCTGTTCGGGCTGTCGATGGACTACCACGTGTTCGTGGTCTCCCGGATCCGCGAGGCGCGGCTGCGGGGGCGTACGACGAACGAGGCCATCGAGCACGGCGTGGTCACCACGGCGGGCGTCGTCACCAGCGCCGCGGTCATCATGGTCGCCGTGTTCGCGATCTTCGGCACGCTGTCCATGCAGTCGATGAAGCAGATGGGCGTGGGCCTCGCGGCGGCGGTCCTGATCGACGCGACGATCATCCGCGGTGTGCTGCTGCCGGCCGTGATGGCGCTGCTCGGCGAGCGCAACTGGTACCTGCCGAAGTGGCTGCACTGGCTGCCGGACCTGACGCACGACGAGTCGCCGGAGGCGGTCGCGCCGGTGGCGCGGGACGACGAGGGGCGGCCGGTGGGGGTCTGACGACCTGGGCCGTTCCCGCACGGCGTCAGCCCTGAGGGCCCGTTCGACTTCCGAGGGAGTCGAACGGGCCCTTCCTCGTGTCTGGTTCAGCCGCGCGTCCTGTCGGGTTCCGCCTCGACGAGGTCGGCCGCCTGCGGTGTGCCGCCTTCCGCCGTGGTCTCCGCCTGGGCCTCCTTGAGCCGGCGGGCGACCCCGGGATCGTCGACGAGTGCGAGGGCGGCCTCGCGCAGGGCCGCCTCGGCCGTGGTGTCCGCCGTGTCGAGCCGCCGGGCCACGCCGCACCCCTGGAGGACGTCCGCGTTGCCGAACCGGTCCACGGCTTGCGGTACGGCGATCATCGGCGTGGCCGTGGCCGTTCCGTCCTGGCTGCCGCCGCGTCCGCGTGGGTGACGAACAGGTCGGCCTGCCGCAGCACCGCCGGCTGCGGGATCCAGGACCGTACCTCGACGGAGCCGGGCACCTCGCCCAGCGCGGCCGGGTCGACGCGCCCGCCTGAGCAGGGACCGCACGAGCGGCCCCGACCTGCCCGAATGCGACACTGCACGAAGGGGACACTGACCGTCGGACGGCCGGATCAGGCCGTCTGCAGGCCGTCTGCAGGCCGGACGGGCGACGAGAGGGAGGCGGACGATGGACGAGGCACGGGCGCGGGACGTACTGGCCGCGGCGGGCGTGCTGCCCGGACCGGCGGCGGACGCGCGGCTGCTCGCCCTGGGGGAGAACGCGGTGTTCGCCGCCGGCGGCCTGGCGGTGAAGGTGGGCCGGGACGCGGAACTCCTCGAACGGGCCCGGCGCGAGCTGGACGTCGCAGCCTGGCTGGCCGAGGCGGGCGTGCCCGCGGTGCGGGCGGCCGAGCCGAAGCCGCTGCTGGTCGAGGGGCATCCGGTGACGGTGTGGCACCGGCTGCCGGACCCGGTGCGGCCGGCCGGGCCACGCGACCTGGCCGCCCTGCTGCGTCTGGTGCACGCCCTGCCCGCCCCCGCCTTCGCGCTGCCCCCGCGGGATCTGCTGTCGGGAGTCGAACGCTGGCTGCGACTCGCGGGCGAGGCGATCGACCCGGCGGACGCGGCCTTTCTGCGCGCGCGGCGCGACGGCTTCGCCGAGGCCGCCTGCGCTCTCACCCCGCGGCTGCGGCCCGGCCCGATCCACGGCGACGCGCTGGCGCGCAATGTGCACATCGGCCCCGACGGTCCGGTCCTGGTCGACCTGGAGACCTTCTCCGCCGATCTGCGCGAGCACGACCTCGTCGTCATGGCGCTCTCCCGCGACCGGTACGGTCTGCCCGCCGAGGCCTACGACGCCTTCACCGAGGCCTACGGGTGGGATGTGCGGGAGTGGGAGGGCTGTGCGGTGCTGCGGGGCGCGCGCGAGACCGCGAGCTGCGCCTGGGTCGCGCAGCATGCGCCGGCGAACCCCGAGGCCGCGGCGGAGTTCCGGCGCCGGGTGGCGTCGCTGCGCGAGGGGGACGAGGCGGTGCGGTGGTACCCGTTCTGAGGACGGCAGCCCTTGCGGGAACGAGGCCCCGCCATGGACGCTCCCGCTCCCCTCACCGGGGGCGCCGACGCCCGGCAAGGGCGGCGGCATGACCGGCCCGGCCCGCCCGGGCGCAGCTCACACGCTGGGGCTGTCGATCGGCTCCCGCACCGGCCAGGACCCGTCCACCACCGCTTCCGCGTCGCCCTTGCGGCGCAGGAAACTCTGGAAGTCCGTCGCCCAGTCGGCGTACCACTCGATCTGACGGCGGTGCAGCTCCGCCGGGCCGAGGCCCGCGACCTTGGGGTGGCGGGCCGCTATCGCCCCGGCCAGCCGGGCGGCGGCGAGGGCGTCGGCGGAGGCGTCGTGCGCGGAGTCGAGGCGGACGCCGTACTCGGCGCACACTGCTTCGAGGTTGCGCTTGCCGCGCCGGTAGCGGTCGACCGAGCGGTCGATGGTGTACGGGTCGACCACCGGCGCGGGGTCGAGGCCGCCGAGGCGTTCGCGCAGCGAGGGCAGCTCGTGGCGGCGTAGTTCGGCCGAGAGCAGCGTGAGATCGAAGGCGGCGTTGTAGGCGACGACCGGTACCCCGGTGCGCCAGTAGCCCACGAGGACGTCGGCTATCGCGTCCGCGACCCGGTCGGCCGGCGCGCCGTCGGCGGCCGCCCGCTCGTTGCTGATCCCGTGCACCGCCACCGCGTCCGCCGGGATCTCGACGCCCGGGTCCGCCAGCCACTCGCGATGCCCCAGGACCTGCCCGTCCCTGACCTCGATCACGGCTGCCGTGACGATGCGCGCCTCACGCGGGTCCGTCCCGGTGGTCTCCAGGTCGAAGCCGATCAGCAGCTCCTGGTGCCAGGCCATGTCGGCCCCCCTTCTCGGTGGTGCTTCCCCCAGTGGTCCCCACCTTCCCACGCCCCACTGACAATCGAAGGAGCGCACTCCGCTTGCCGGGGAGAGAACCGGACGTTTCAGGACACCGGCCGCGAGTCCGCCCAGGCCAGCTCGAACTCCTCGCGATATGCCGGGAAGAGTCCGACTTCGTCCGCCTCGCCGGGCTTGACCACCCGGCTGCCGCCCCGCAGCACCAGCACCGGCGCCTCCATGCCGCGCATACGCCGCAGATAGGACTGGATCACCGCGATGCCGTCGGTGCCGTCGCCGTCGACGAGGTAGGCGGTGAAGCGGGGCGTCTCGTCGTACACCTGGATCTGGAAGGCGCCGGGATCGCGCAGCCGGGACCGGACCCGGCGCATGTGCAGGATGTTCATCTCCACGGACCGGCTCAACTCGCCGCGTTTCATCCCGAGTTCGCGTTCACGGCGCTTGACGGAGCTGGAGGCGGGATTGAGGAAGAGCAGCCGGATGCGGGCGCCGCCCTCCGCGAGGCGGACCAGGCGGCGGCCGGAGAAGTTCTGCACGAGCAGGTTGAGGCCGATGCCGATGGCGTCGATCCGGCGCGAGCCGTCGAAGATGTCCTCGGCGGGGAACTGGCGCAGCAGCCGGACCCGGTCGGAGTGGACGGCGACCACGTCCGCGTACCGGTCGCCGACCAGATCCTCGACGGCGTCGACCGGCAGCCGGCGCGCGGAGGGCACGTCGCCGCTGGTGCCGAGCATCTCCAGCAGGCGCGCGGAGGCCCGTTCGGCCTGGTTCAGGACGGCCTCGGAGAGCGCCCGGTTGCGGGAGACGACGTTACGGGTCACCTCCAGCTCGTCCAGGGCGAGTTCGACGTCGCGGCGGTCGTCGAAGTACGGCTCGAAGCAGGGCCAGTGCTGCACCATCAGCTCGCGCAGCTGGGGCAGGGTGAGGAAAGAGATCACGTTGTCGTCGGCCGGGTCGAGCAAGTAGCCCTTGCGGCGGCTGACTTCGCGTACCGCGACGGCGCGCTGCACCCATTCCTGGCCGGCGGGACCGGCCGCGGCGACCACCCACTCGTCGCCGTGGACGGGTTCGTAGATGGGGCGCAGCACGGCGGCCACGACGGTGCGCAGCCGCTGCTCGACGAGGTTCAGCCAGATGTAGGCCCGCCCGGCCCGCTGGGCTCGGGTGCGCACCTCCCGCCAGGCTTCGGTGTCCCAGTCCAGCTCCGGTCCGATGGCGTTCGTCTCCATCGGCCGGGCCAGGGACACCGTGCCGGGCGGGACGTCTGCGGAGCCCCCCTCGTGACCCTCGTCACCAGGGGGCAGCTCCAGCCCTCCCGAGCCCACCCGCGCACCGCCTTCCGCTCCCCCGAGCACTCCCCGTCCCAACGATCAAGGAAGGGTACTCCGCGAGCGGCGGGCGGTGCAGCCGGATGGACAGGTCGTTTCTCAACTACCGTTGTTCGGCTGTCCGTTCTGTCCCGCGAGGGCGGAGGGAGTGAGCGGATTCATGGCGGTGACGTCCCTCGGAGCGAGTGAGAAGCCCTGCCAGTGGACCGGCATGGGCTGCTGGTCCTCGTCGCGGGCGACATGGTGGAAGCCCACGTTCACCCAGGCCACGGGGTGGGTGAGGGCCTGGCCGTTCACCCACTTGTCGACCGAGTACCCGTGCAGCGGGCTGCCGCAGTCGCGCACGTTGTTGCTGGCGTACTGCTCGCACTTGTTGTACTGCGTGAAGTAGACGTCGTGCCGGGTGAAGGGGCGTCCCGAGTACTTGGACGTGGCGCCGGGGACGAACTCGTAGGAGCGGGCGTGGCCGTCCTTGTTCTTGCCGGTCGCGCTGACCACCCGCCACCAGCGCAGGTTCGCCGCGTCGCCCGCGAGTTCCTTGGTGACCGCGGTGCGGGTGGTCTTGGTGGTCGGGCCCTGCTGTGCGCCGGCGGGCGGGCTGACCACCGAGTCGTACTGTTCCACCTTGCCGGTCGAGGAGCCGTCCAGACCGAAGTCGAGCCGCCAGAACACGTTGTGGTTGTGGCTGGTGGCGTAGGCCTTGGCGCCCTTGCCCAGAGGCCAGCCGCGGCCGTCGCCCGCGTCGTAGTCGAAGGGCGAGAGGCTGCCCGTGGCGCCGACGTTCATGTTGATCGCGCCGTCGTCGGAGAAGCGCCACTCGGTGATGTACTCGTACCAGCCGACCTTGTTGACGGTGTAGACCAGCAGGTCCTTGCCCTGGGCCTGGAAGACCTTGTTGCCCGTGTCGGCCTGCATGCGGTAGGCGTGGCCGCGCGAACGGGTCGTCGTGCACAGGCCCTTGACGTTCGGGCTCCCGGTGAACGAGTCGGGGACTTTCACCGTCCGGATGGTGCCGCCGGGGCACTCGGCGGGGGTCATGTTGACCAGGCCCGAGCCGAAGTTGTAGTCGGTGATGTCGTTGTACTCGTTCTTGCCGTCGTCGTAGGGCACATGGATCTGGGCGATCTTGGCGCTGTTGAGGACACGGATCGGCTTGGCCTCGCCGGGCGGCTGGTAGGAGACCTTCTCGAGGACGAGCCCGGACTTGGCCTCGAAGCGCCAGCACATGCGCCAGGTGGTGCCGGTGGAGAGCTTCTGTTCGATGCGGTAGGCGGCGCTGCAGTCGGCGGCGGCCGCGGGGGCGGCCTTCGGCCGGGCGGCGGCCGGGCCGGCGCCGGCGACCGCGCCGGCGGCGAGCGTCGCCACACAGAGGCCGACGGCCGCGCCGGTGCGGGCGACGCCCTGCGACCGTGGGCCGCGCTTCAGAAACGGAACGCGCATGACGACATGACTCCTTTGCATCCCTCTGCAGGAGGCAGGCGGGGCGACAAACGGATGGACGGGAGGGCGTGGACCGGCAGGGGGCCCACGCGTCGGTTCGGGACGGTGCGGGGCCGGCTCAGCCGGTGATGCGGGCCACCTTGCGGGCGCTGAGGTCGATCACCAGGCTTCGGGTGTCGATCCACGGTCCGTTCCTGACCTTCGACAGCAGCCGTACGCAGCGGTGTTCGCCGCACTCGGCGAGGGCGGCCGGGCCCGCGCCCGGCACCGCCCGGTACACCATGCCGGCGAGCTGCAGCTGGTCGGGGGAGGTGAGGGCCTTGCCGGTGGCGTCCTTGAAGTCGGCCTTGAGGCCGGCGCCCAGCGGGTCGGCGATCAGCAGGGCGGCCGCCTCGTTCTGCTCGGCGGTGCCGAGCGGCGGCTGGACGCCGTGCTGGGAGCCGGTGGCCTCGACCTTGCCGGTGGCGAGGTTGACGGTCTTGGTGACGAGCGTGTCGGTTCTGTAGTCGTAGAACGACACTTCCGCGCGCCGGGGCGCGTCGGGGTCGTCCACCTCGGCGGCCTCGGGGTCGGCGAGGTCCACGCCGAGGCGCTGGGGGCCGCGGTCACCGTCCACGTCCTTCGCGGCGGTGAGCGGCTGCTGGTTGAGCGCGATCTTCTCGACGCGCGCGATCTCGTCGTCGGTCAGCGGGTCGCGCCCGGTGCCCTTCGCGCCCTCGGCGGGCGCATCCTCGACGACGCCGGGCCGCACCGCCGCCGTGTCCCCCTGCCGTCCGTCGGCCGCCTGCCCGGCACTCTGTGCGTTCTTGCCGCCTCCCGTGTCGTCCGCCCCCGCCGTGCCCGGGAGGGTGATCCCGACCATCACGGCTGTCGCGGCCACCGCTATGGCCGTTCCCGCCACCACCTTGCCCAGGTGGCGGCGCACCGTCGTGCGCACAATCTCCCCCTACTCCCCCTGTTGCCCGGGAGTACGTCTGCCCCACTGGTTCGGCATGCGGCGCTCGTTTGTCTCCGCATGCACCGGTCATTGGGTAAGAGGGGCGTAAGTCACGGGTGGTTCCCTCAGATTCCGGGAGACTCGGGCGGCAAGGCGACCCCGCCGCGGCGGCACACCTGAAAGAGTCGTATCCATGCAGGTCTGGCCTGGAGAGGCGTATCCCCTCGGTGCCACGTACGACGGCGCCGGCACGAACTTCGCGGTCTTCACGGAGGCCGCGGACCGAGTAGAGCTGTGTCTGCTGCACGACGACGGCTCGGAGACGGCGGTGGAACTACGGGAGAGCGACGCGTTCGTCCGGCACGCGTACGTGCCGGGCGTCATGCCGGGGCAGCGGTACGGCTTCCGGGTGCACGGCCCCTACGACCCCGGTCGGGGGCAGCGCTGCAACTCGGCGAAGCTGCTGCTCGACCCCTATGCGAAGGCGGTCGGCGGCGCGATCCGGTGGGGCGAGGAGGTGTACGGCTACCACTTCGGCGCGCCCGAGCGGCGCAACGACCTCGACTCGGCGCCGCACACGATGACGTCGGTGGTGGTCAACCCGTACTTCGACTGGGGTGACGACCGCAGGCCGCGCACCGACTACCACCAGACGGTGATCTACGAGGCCCACGTCAAGGGTCTGACGATGCGCCATCCCGGGCTGCCGGAGGAGCTGCGCGGCACCTATGCGGCGCTGGCCCATCCGGCGGTCCTCGAACACCTGACGGAGCTCGGGGTCACGGCCCTGGAGCTGATGCCGGTGCACCAGTTCGTCAACGACCACCGGCTGGTCGACATGGGGCTGAACAACTACTGGGGCTACAACACGATCGGCTTCTTCGCCCCGCACAACGCGTACGCCTCCTGGGGCGACCGCGGGCAGCAGGTGCTGGAGTTCAAGTCGGCGGTGCGGGCGCTGCACGAGGCGGGCATCGAGGTCATCCTCGACGTGGTCTACAACCACACCGCCGAGGGCAACCACCTGGGCCCGACGCTGTCCTTCCGGGGCATCGACAACCCGTCCTACTACCGTCTGGCGGACGACCCCCGGTACTACACGGACACCACCGGCACCGGGAACTCGCTGCTCATGCGGTCTCCGCACGTGCTTCAGATGATCATGGACTCGTTGCGGTACTGGGTCCTGGAGATGCATGTCGACGGGTTCCGCTTCGACCTCGCGGCGACTCTGGCGCGCCAGTTCCACGAGGTGGACCGGCTGTCGTCGTTCTTCGACCTGGTCCAGCAGGACCCGGTGGTGTCCCAGGTGAAGCTGATCGCGGAGCCGTGGGACGTGGGCGAGGGCGGCTACCAGGTGGGGAACTTCCCGCCGCTGTGGACCGAGTGGAACGGCAAGTACCGCGACACCGTGCGGGACGTGTGGCGGGGCGAGGCGCGCGCGGTGGGCGAGTTCGCCTCCCGGCTGACCGGCTCGTCCGACCTCTACCAGGACGACGGACGGCGCCCGCTGGCCTCCATCAACTTCGTCACCTGCCACGACGGGTTCACTCTGCACGACCTGGTCTCCTACAACGACAAGCACAACGAGGCCAACGGGGAGGACAACCGGGACGGCGAGAGCCACAACCGGTCCTGGAACTGCGGCGTGGAGGGCGACACCGACGACCCCGGGGTGCTGGCGCTGCGGGCCCGGCAGATGCGCAACTTCGTCGCCACGCTGATGCTCTCCCAGGGCGTGCCGATGCTCAGCCACGGGGACGAGTTCGGGCGCACCCAGAAGGGCAACAACAACGCCTACTGCCAGGACAGCGAGCTGGCCTGGGTCGAGTGGCCGCAGGACGGCAGCGAGCTGCTGGACTTCACGCGCGCGTTGGTGCGGCTGCGCAAGGAGCATCCGGTCTTCCGGCGGCGCCGCTTCTTCCACGGCCGGCCGGTGGAGGGCACCCACGACGAGCTGTCGGACATCGCCTGGTTCACGCCCGGCGGGGCGGAGATGGCGCAGCGGGACTGGGACCGGGCGCAGGCGTCGGCGCTGTCGGTGTTCCTCAACGGCAACGCGATCTCCGAGCCGGGTCCGCGCGGCGAACGGATCAGCGACGACTCCTTCCTGCTGATGTTCAACGCCACCGCCAAGACTCTGGAGTTCGTGGTGCCGGTCGACCACGGGCGGCAGTGGCAGGTGGTGGTGGACACGGCGGACCCGGCGTCCGTGGCGGAGGGAGCGGGTCCCAAGGTGCAGGCGGGAGCCCGGCTGACGCTGCCCGACCGGAGCATGAAGGTGCTGCAGAGGCCGACATAGGCCGCTCCCGGCTTGCCCGGGAGCGGCGACGGGCCGGGACGGGAGCGGCGACGGGCCGGCGCCGGAGCGGGCGAGAGGCCGGCGGAAGGACGGACCCGATCCGCACCGGTAGGGGGAGGCGGTGACACGAAACCCGGCGGGGCGGGTACGTAGGGTGTCATGACCCCTGAGCGACGTGACGCCCCCGTTCCCGTGCCGCCCACGGCGACCTACCGGCTGCAGCTGCAGCCCGGGTTCCCCTTCGGGGCCGCGGCGGCGGCCGTGCCGTACCTGGCCTCGCTCGGCGTCTCGCATCTGCACCTCTCCCCCGTCCTGGAGGCCGTGCCGGGCTCCCTGCACGGCTACGACGTCACGGACCCCACGCGCGTGCGTGAGGAGCTGGGCGGTGAGGAGGGGCTGCGGGCGCTGGCGCGCACCGCGCGGGAGCACGGTCTCGGCCTGGTCGTGGACATCGTGCCGAACCACATGGCGATGTCCCCGCGCCACAACCGCCCCCTGTGGGAGGTGCTGCGGGAGGGCCCCGGCTCGCCTTACGCGCGCTGGTTCGACGTCGACCGGGAGGCGCAGGACGGCCGGATCCTGCTGCCGGTGCTCGGCGGCCCCGTCGGCGGGGAACTGGAGCACCTGCGGGTGGACGGCGACGTCCTGCGCTACCACGAGCACGCCTTCCCGCTGCGCGAAGGCACCGACGGGCTGCCGCTGCCGCAGTTGCTGGACGCCCAGTGGTACCGCCTCGCCTGGTGGCGGCTGGCCCGCACCGAGCTGAACTACCGCCGCTTCTTCAGCATCTCGGAGCTCATCGGGGTGCGCGTGGAGGACCCGGTGGTGTTCGAGGCCACCCACGGCACGATCCTGCGGCTGCTCCACGAGGGCGTGCTCGACGGCCTGCGCGTGGACCATCCGGACGGCCTCGCCGACCCGGACGGCTACCTGGAGCGGCTGCACGAGGCGAGCGGCGGCCGGTGGACGGTCGTCGAGAAGATCCTCGCGGACGGGGAGCGGCTGCCGGACTCCTGGCCGGTCGCCGGCACCACCGGCTACGACGCCCTGCGCCGCGTCGACGGCCTGTTCACGGACCCCGTGGGGGCCGGGGAGCTGCTGACCCGCTACCGGCGCTTCGCGGCCCCGCGGACGGACCGGGGCGGCGACTGGGCGGCGACCGTGCGGCGGGCGGCCCGCAAGGTGCTCGCGCACGAGCTGGCGGCCGAGACGGACCGGCTGACGCGGACGGTCTCCCGGGTGTGCGCCGCGTCGTCCGACCCCGCCCTGCGCGACCGGGCGCCGTGGGCGCTGCGCCAGGCGCTGGTGGAGCTGCTGGTCCGTATGGAGGTCTACCGGCCCTACGCCTCGGGCGACCCGGCGGCCGTCGTCACCGAGGCGGCGGCGGAGGAGGCCCGGCAGACGTTCACGGTGCCGGAGGAGGCGGGCGCGGTCGACGTGGTGCGAGGGCTGGTGCTCGGCGGGGAGGACCGGGCGGGGGCGGAGTTGCGGGCGCGCTTCGCGCAGACGTCGTCCGCGCTGCGCGCCAAGTCGGTGGAGGACACGGCGTTCTACCGGTACGTGCCGCTGCCCGCGGCGAACGAGGTGGGCGGCGACCCCGGCTCCCCGGGGGTGTCGCCGGCCGCCTTCCACGCGTACTGCGCGCGCGTGCAGCGCGACTGGCCGGCCACCGGGACCGTCGTGTCGACGCACGACACCAAGCGCAGCGCCGACGTGCGCGCCGCGCTCGCCGTGCTCACCGAGTGTCCGGAGCGCTGGTCCGACGTCCTGGAGGAGGTCGCCGGCGCGCAACGGGAGGCGGTGGACGGGCAGCTGGCGTGGGCGGCCTGGCAGACGGTCTTCGGGCTCGGCCCGGCGGCCCCGGAACGCGTCCAGGAGGCGCTGCTCAAGCACGCGCGCGAGGCGGGCCTGTACACGAGCTGGACGGAGCAGGAGCCGTCGTACGAGGACGCGGTGGCCGCGTTCACGGCGGCGGGGCCGTGCGGGCCGCCCGGCGAGCGGGTGGCCGCGCTGCGCGGCGCGTTGGCGCCGCACATCCGGGCGAACGTGCTCGGCACTGCGCTGGTGCATCTGACGATGCCGGGCGTGCCGGACGTCTACCAGGGCGCCGAGTGCGAGTCCCGGACGCTGGTCGACCCGGACAACCGGCGCCCGGTGCACTTCCCGCCCGAGGACCCCGACACCAAGGCGGCCGTGACCGAGGCGGCGCTGTGGCTGCGCCGGCGGCGTCCGGAGGTCTTCGGGGAGTCGGCGACGTACGAGCCGCTGCCCGCCGAAGGGGCGGCGGCGGAGCACTGTCTGGCGTTCGCGCGCTCCGGCCGGGCGGTCACGGCCGTCACCCGGCTCTCGTTGCGACTGGCGGAGGCGGGCGGCTGGCGGGAGACGCGGCTGGCGCTGCCGCCGGGGCGCTGGGTCGACGCGCTGGCCGGGGAGCGCGAGTTCAGCGGCCACGCGCGCGTGGCCGAGCTGTTCGAACGGCTGCCGGTGGCGCTGCTGGAAAGGGTCGGCTGACGCGGCGTGCCGGGGCTCCGGCGCAGGATCGGGCGGCTCTCACGGCGGGCGGCCGGGTGGAGTGGGCGAGCGGCCCGACGGCGGAATCGGGGGCCGGGCGACGACGAAGGGCGCGGGCGTCCGAGCGGGTGTCCGTGCGGGTGTCCGTGCGGGTGTCCGTGCGGGCGTCGAACGCCCGTGCTCCCCGCCGTGGCGTCGGCCCGCGCCGCTCCGCCGACCCGCGCTTCGAGCGCCCCTGGAGCCTGCCCGCAGGCGTTCTTGACAGTTGACAGAGACCGTGGGGTACTGCGGAGGCGAAGGCCGGGCGGACGAATACGGGGGTGAGTCTCCTGCCGGAGCTGCGCTACCCCACGGTGACCGAATTGACCTCTTCTGCCCGGGCTCTGGCCGCGCGCCAGCCCGGCACGTGCACGCTGCGACAGGTGGGGGTCTCCCGTGCGGGCCGGCCGCTGCACCTGCTGTCCGTGGGGCATGCCCGGCGGGCCGTGCTGGTCGTCGCGGGCGCCCACGCCAACGAGCCGACCGGCGGGTGCACGCTGCTGGCGCTCGCCGAACGGGTGCTGTACGAGCGAGAGCTGCGCGACGGCACGTCCTGGCACTTCCTGCTGTGCGCGGACCCCGACGGGGCGAGTCTGCACGTCACCCCGGCGCCCCGCAGTCTGTTGGAGTACCACCTGGGGTTCTTCCGTCCGGCGGGCCCGGAGCAGCCGGAGTGGTCCCCGGCGGTCCTGCCGCCGGACCGTCTTCCGCCCGAGACGCGCGCGCTGACCCGCCTCATCGACGAGTTGCGCCCCTACCTCCAGGTCACCCTGCACGGGACCGACCTGGGCGGCAGCTGGGTGCAGTTGACGAAGGACATTCCGGGGCTGGCCGAGCCCTTCGCCAAGTCCGCCGCACAGCTGCACATCCCGGTCGAGACGGGCGCCTCCGACGCGGCGGGGTGGCCGGCGTCCGGGCCCGGCGTGCACGTGATGCCCGCCGCCGGAGCGGAGGCCGCCTACCCGAGCATGCCGGACGACGCCCGGCACAGCACCTGGTACCACGCCCACCGCTACGGCGGTCTGACGGCGGTGGTGGAGGTGCCGATGTGGGCGAGCGACATGGTGGACGACCCCGCCCCGCATCCCGCCCCGGCCGCGGCGATCCGGCGGCTGGCGCGGCGGCTGCTGCGGGACGCGACGGAGGTGGAGCGGGTGCTCGTCGAGGTGCTGCCGCGGCTGGAGGGCGTCGACGGGCCGCTGCTGCGGGCGGCGAGATGGGCGCTGGAGCTGGTGCCCGGGCTGGCCGCGGACTGGACCCACACCCCGCCGGCCGACACGACGATGGCGTACGTCGGCAGCGTGGACGCGTTCGCCCGCCGGCTGCCGCTGCGGGCGGCCGCGATGCTGTGGCGGGTCCTCCAGGAGTACGACGACGACGCGGCCCCGCGCCTGGAGCACCTCGTCGCGACCTGGAGCGACGCCTTCGCCGACCGTTTCCACGCCCGCTGGGTCCCCCTGGAGCACCAGGTCGAGCACCAGTCCCGGACGGTCGTCGCGGCGGCCCTGCACGCCCGGGACCGCGCGGCGTAGCCGCGGACGGCCGCAGGACACGGCGAGGGCCGGTGCGGTCCAGGGGCCGGTGCGGTCCGACGGCGGTCGGACCCGCGAACCGGTCGGCCCCGGGAGCGCGGGGCTCCCGGGGCCGGGCCGGGCCGCGCCGAGCCGGGCCGACACGGGCCGATGGTCAGACCTCGGGCACCTGTTCGTCGTCCAGAGCGAAGACCGGGCCGGTCAGCGCCTCCCGCTCGCAGTCGTTGCTGTAGGTGTGGGTGTAGTCGACCGGGCGGCCGTTCCAGCGTCCCTGGGCGCGGACCGTCACCGGGGCGTAGACGAGCGGGCAGACGCGGCTGCCGTCGCGCGGGACGGCCTCGACGTCGCCGCCGGACCGGGCCAGGGCGTCGCAGGCCTCCGCGGCCCGCGAGTGGCCCTGCGGCGGGTCGCACAGCAGCAGGGTGCCGCGCGTGTCGCTGGAGCGGGCGTCGCCGCGGGTGACGGTGAGCTGGAGCCAGTTGCCGGGGAGGTCGTCGTGGGAGGCGGCCAGGGCCGCCGGGGCGGCGCCGGCGGCGAGGAGGAGGGCGGCCGCGGCGGGCAGGACGCGCCGTACCGCCCGGGCCGGCCGGAGATGGGTGAGGGAGTGCTTCATTCCCGGTGCATCGGCACGACGGGCTGGGAACCCCAGTCCGACTCACCCGAACGGGCACCGGCCAGATGGAACGCGGCGAGGACGACCCGTGCCTGGTACTCGGCCTGACGCGCCACCGGGATCCAGCGCGCCCCGCAGCCGTCCCAGAAGCCGGCGCACCACGCGTCGATGAGCGCGTCCAGCTCCGGCAGCACCCCGGCCGGGTCGCGTCCGGCGCCGGTGACGAGCTGGTGGAGCAGGCCGGCCGTGCGTACGGCGATCCGCCCGCCGGCGATCCGCAGGGCCGTCAGATGGGCCGTGCTCAGCGGCGGCAGCGGGCGGAGCGGATCGGCGGTGTCGGGGTCCCAGGCGTCCGCGAGGCCGGGGCAGACCAGCAGGTAGTCGTCGACCGGGGCGAGCAGACGGGCGGCGTCGGGCACACCGTCGAGGTGGGGCCGCACGCGCGCGAGGATGCGTTCCAGCACCCGCGCGTCGTGGCGCAGGGCGTGGCTGACGGTGCGCAGCGCCCCCTCCCGGTCGGCGGGCGGGGAGCCGTCCGCCACGGCGGCGACGCCCCACATGGGCGCCTCGACGACCGCGGTGACCGTGCCGTGCCGCTGCGGGTGGTACCAGGTGGACTCGACGGCGGCCTCGGTGATGGCCGCGGCGAGGTCGCGCGGGCAGGGCGGCGGGATCCGGTAGACGGCCGGCCCGAGGCGCGGCCAGTACAGGGTGTCGTACGGACCGAGCTCGAGGGGGATGCCGAGGCGGGCGGCGGCGTGGGCGACGCGCCGGCACAGTCCGGGCAGGTCGCGGGTGAGTTCCACGAAGGCCCCGCCGACGTCGACGCCGTGCAGCGAGCACTGGAAGAAGGGTTTCAGTTCGTCCTGGAGCCGGAGCAGCGCACGGGTCTCCGGGAGGGCGGCGCCGTCCGCGCCGTCGGGCAGCCACTCGGGCTGTTCGAGGAAGCCGGGCCGGAAGAAGTGCCGGAAGTAGCGGCCGAGGGTGTAAGGGCCGGTCAGCCAGCCTTCGTTGCGGCGCAGGCCGTCCGGGTCGAGACAGAGCAGCAGGTTCCAGGTGGCGTCCGCGCCCGCCGTGAGCCGCGGGTCGGCCAGGACCCGCTCGGCCAGCCGCAGCACGGTGGCCCCGCCCACGGGCTCGTTGGCGTGCGGCCCCGCGACGACGAGGGCCTGACGCGTGCCCCGGCCGACGGAGAGCAGCCACAGCGGTGTGCCCGCGCGGGAGACCCCGACGCGGCGCAGCCGGACGTCCCCGGAGCTGCGGACGGCGAGCGCGGCCGCGCGGGCCGCGAGTTCGTCCACGGTCGGGTAGCGGTGGAGGGGCGGCAGGGCACACCTCCACAGGGGCGCCGTCGATTCACCGGGCGTATCTGGTGTACGCACAGTGGGTCATCGGTCCGGGGTACGTCAACACCGCGTCAGAGCACGGGACTTGAGCGGCTTCAGTTCGCCGAGAGACGGAACCCCGTGCGGCCGAAGGCGACCTGGTCGCCCTCGCGCACCACGGCCGCGCCGATGACGCGCCGTCCGTTGACGGTCGTGCCGTTCGTGGAGCCGAGGTCGCGCAGCACCCACACCCCGCCCTGGCGGATGAGTTCGGCGTGCACCCGCGAGACGCTCTCGTGGGTCAGCCGCAGACCGTTCACGGGGTCGCGGCCGATGCGCAGCGCGTGCGCGGTGCCCGGGTGCGGCAGCAGCAGCTTGGGCAGCCGCTCGGCCTGCCAGGCGCGGCGCAGTCGCACGGTGAAGCCGGAGACCGCCTCGACCGCGCCGAAGACGACCCGCGAGAAGCGGTTCTCCTCGGACAGGTCGGCGGTGAGGACGGCGAGCTCGTCCGGGCGTCGGGCGGCGAGCGCCAGCTCCATGCGCCGGATGAACGTGTCGTGCGACAGGCGCCCCAGGGCGACGCCGTCGCGCAGCACCTTCAGCGCCCGGTCGCGCTCCGCGTCGGACAGCCGCGCGGGGTACGTGTTGAACTCGAAGGACGACGTCACGGTGGTGATTGTCGGTCAGCGGGCTCCGGGTGTCCAGAAGACGGAAGAACGCCCCCCGCAAGGGTGGGGCGCCAATGGGAGTGTTCCCGGGCCGGATCGATCTCCGGTGGAGCACGATGGACGGGACGGGCTACATCACGGTGAGCAGACGAAGGGGAGCCGTCCGTGCAGTTCGAGGTGTGGGCACCGCAGGCCGAACGCGTGACGCTGCGATGCAACGGCGCCACGCGCGCGTTGGAGCGCGATCCGGAGCGTGCGGGGTGGTGGACGGGCCAGGCGGAGGCCGAGGACGGCGCCCGGTACGGCTTCGCGGTGGACGACGGCCCGGTCCGGCCCGATCCCCGCTCGCGCCGCCAGCCGGACGGTCCTGACGGGCTGAGCGCCGTCGTCGACCAGAGCCTGTACCAGTGGCGCACGCAGTGGTCCGGACGCCCCCTGCCCGGCGCCGTCCTCTACGAGCTGCACGTGGGCACCTACACCCCCGAGGGGACGCTGGACGCGGCCGCCGAGCGGCTCGGGCATCTCGCGGAACTCGGCATCACCCACGTGGAGTTGATGCCTCTGTGTCCGTTCCCGGGCCGGCACGGCTGGGGGTACGACGGGGTGTCCCCGTGGGCGGTGCACGAGCCGTACGGCGGCCCCGAGGGCCTGAAGCGGTTCGTCGACCGGGCCCATGCGCTCGGTCTGGGCGTCGTCCTGGACGTGGTGCACAACCATCTGGGCCCGTCCGGCAACCACCTGCCCTCCTTCGGCCCGTACTTCACCGAGACGCACCACACGCCGTGGGGCGCCGCCGTGAACCTGGACGCCCCCGGTTCCGACGAGGTGCGCGCCTACCTGGTGGGCAGCGCGCTCGCCTGGCTGCGCGACTACCGGCTCGACGGCCTGCGTCTGGACGCGGTGCACGCGCTGGCGGACACGCGCGCGTACTCCTTCCTCGAGGAACTGTCGGCGGCGGTGGACGCCCTCGCCGCCGAGTCGGGCCGCCCGCTGTTCCTGATCGCCGAGTCCGATGTGAACGACCCGCGGCTCATCACCCCCCGCCGGCAGGGCGGCCTGGGCCTGCACGCGCAGTGGAACGACGACTTCCACCACGCCCTGCACACCGCGCTCACCGGCGAGTCCCAGGGCTACTACGCCGACTTCGCGCGCGACCCGTTCGCCGCCCTCGCCAAGACCCTGACCGGCGGCTACTTCCACGACGGCGTCCACTCCGGCTTCCGGGGCCGGCGCCACGGCCGCCCGCTGGACCGGGCCCGGGTGCCCGCGCACCGGCTGCTCGGGTACGGCCAGACCCACGACCAGGTCGGCAACCGCGCCCAGGGCGACCGTCTCTCGGCGTCCCTCTCGCCGGGGCTGCTGGCGTGCGCGGCGGCGCTGACGCTGACCGCGCCGTTCACGCCGATGCTGTTCATGGGCGAGGAGTGGGCGGCGGGCACGCCCTGGCAGTACTTCACCGACCACACCGACCCGGAACTCGCCGAGGCCGTGCGACGGGGCCGGCGGCGGGAGTTCGCGGCCCACGGCTGGGCCGAGGAGGACGTGCCCGACCCGCAGGACCCGGCGACCCGCGAGCGCTCCTGCCTGGACTGGTCCGAGCCGCGGCGCGAGCCGCACGCGCGCGTGCTGGCCTGGTACCGCGAGCTGATCGCCCTGCGGCATGCCCAGCCCGACCTCACCGATCCCGATCTGGCCGACATCAAGGTCGCCCATGACGTCGGGGAACGCTGGCTGGCCTTCCGGCGCGGCGACGTCCGGGTGGCCGTGAACCTCGGCAAGGAGCCCGCCGCCATCCCGCTGGGTCCGCGCCCCGCGCGCGTGCTGGCCGCCTGGGAGCCGGTGGACGTCCCGGGTCCGGACGGCCTGCTGCATCTGCCCGGGGAGGCCTGCGTGGTCCTGGAGCAGGAGTGAGACCGGCGGGCCGGTGAGTGCGGGGCGGGGGCGGGTCTGGGATGCGGGGGCGGGGCCGGGGGCGGCCCGTGAGTGTCTGCCCCGTCCCCGTCCGCCGTCCGCCGTCCGCCGCTCTACTCGTCCTCCTCCGGCCCGTCGGCGCCGTCTCCGTCCTCGCGGAACTCCGTGACCCGCTCCAGCAGGATCGCCTCCCAGGCGCGCTGCAGCCGGGTCCGCGGGAGGGCGAGGGCGTCGGCGTCCCGCGGGCCGGTCCCGCGGCCCTGGAGGCGCTGGGCGAGGTGGACGACGGTGTCGCAGCGGGCGAGCCACAGCCCGCGCAGGCAGGGGCGGGCGCCGTAGCCGGCGAGGGTGGCGGCCCGCACGGCGGCCCCGGCGCCGACGGCGAGGGCCAGGCCGGCGATGTCCTCTGCGGGGTCCCCGAGGACCGCGTCGGTCCAGTCGAGGACGCCGCGCACCCGGCCGTCGGCGCTCACCACGAGGTGCTCGCCGCGCAGCGCGTGGTGGACGAGGACCGCAGGGGCGGCCTGGGCGGCGAGCTGGGCGGCGCCCGCCGGAGTGAGCTGGTGCAGCCGGGCGGGGTCGAACTCGTCGGCGCGGCCGAGGCGTTCGGCGGCGGCCACGGTCATCCTGCGCAGCGCCTCCAGGGAACGCGGGGCGGCCCGCGGCACGCCGAGCGCGTCCGCCTGGCGGGCCGGCACCTCGCGCAGCCCGCTGAGCAGTCCGGCGAGGTCGGCCTCGCCGACGGCCGACACGTCGTGCTCCTCGGCCGTGCCGCCGGGCAGCCTGGCGTCGAGGGTGTAGGCCAGCCCCGGGGACCACTCGCCGTGCGCGACACCGGCCGGGACGGCGATCGGGACGTGCTGCCGGACGAGGTCGCGCAGCCGCAGTTCGCGGCGGCGGCGCACGCTCGCCTCGCGGTCGGGGGCGAGCCGCAGCACATGGCGGGCGCCGACCCACCAGGTGGTGGGCGCGCCGCCCTCGGAGACGGGCCGCACCTCCGGTCCGGGGCCGCTCGCCCCGTTCTCCTCGAGGAGCGCACGGACCAGTCGGCGGACGGTGTCCGCGGTGGGTGTCGGTGCCTGGGTCATGATCGCGCCGTTGCCGTTCGGGTGGGTGCCGGGGACTCCTGGGGGCGGCTCAGTCCACTATGACCAGCTCACGGGTGGTGTCGTTGAGGCGTCGGCCGCCGTCCTCGGTGACGGTGACGATGTCCTCGATGCGCACGCCGAACCGGCCGGGCAGGTACACGCCGGGCTCCACGGAGAAGCACATGCCGGGCACGAGGGGCTGCTCCTCGCCCTCGATCATGTACGGCGGCTCGTGGGTGGTGACGCCGATGCCGTGGCCGGTGCGGTGGATGAAGTGGGCGCCGTAGCCGGCGGCGGCGATGACCGCGCGGGCGGCCCGGTCGACCTCCTGGCAGGCCACGCCGGGCCGGACCGCCCGGAAACCGGCTTCCTGCGCCTCGCGCACCAGGTCGTGCACCCGGCGTTCCTCGTCGGTGGGCTCGCCGACGTGCACGGTGCGGGAGGTGTCGGAGCCGTAGCCGTCCTTGAGGCCGCCGAAGTCGAGGACCACCATGTCGCCGTGCTCGATGACGCGGTCGCCGACCTCGTGGTGCGGGTTGGCGCCGTTCGGCCCCGAGGCGACGATGGTGAAGTCGACCTGGGAGTGGCCGAACCGGCGCAGGAGCGCGGCGAGCTCGGCGCCGACCTCCGTCTCCCTGCGCCCGCCGAAGGGAACCTGGCGGATCTCCTCGAACACCCGGTCCGCGGCCGCGCCGGCCGCCGCCATCAGCTCCAGCTCGGCGGCGTCCTTGACGGCGCGCAGCATGGGCAGGGCCTCGGTGAGGGAGGTGTAGGAGGTGGCGGGCAGCGCGTTCTGCAGGGCCAGCAGGTGCATGGCCCAGGCGTTGTCGCTGATCCCGAACCGCCCTCGGTCCTCGAGGAGGGCGGCGGTGGCGGCGTAGGGGTCCTTGCCGTCGGTCCAGTCCCGCAGTGTGAGCCCGGGGGCGCCGGCCGCCTTCGCGGCGTCGGGGGCCTCGAGGGCCGGCACCACGAGGACCGGGTCCCGGCCGGCGGCGAGGACGAGCAGGGTGAGCCGTTCGGTGACGGCGGTCGGCGCGTAGCCGGTGAGCCAGACGAGGTCGGGTCCGGGCGCCACGAGGAGTCCGGCGAGTCCGGCGTCGGCGGCCTCCCGCGCGGCGCGCTCCATACGGGCCCGGTAGTCGTCGGCGGTGAAGGGCGCGGGGGCGGTGCCGGTCATCCGGGCCTCCCAGGAGGGACGTGAAGACTGAGGTGAATGAGGTGAATCAGGTGACGGTGAATGCTGATGTCGATGCGGCTGTGGACGGGTGACGGACGAGGTGACGCCGGCGAGATGACCACGGGCAGCATCCTGCCCGTCCGGCGGGGGTCGCGCGAGCCGGTCGACAGGGGTTTCGGACGGACGGGCCCGCCCAGGTCAGCCGTCCAGGGCCAGGCGCAGGCCGAGGAGCAGCAGCACCCCGCCGGAGACCTGCTCCAGGCGACGGCGCGCTCCCGCCCGTGAGAGCACGCGCTTCATCCGGCCCACGAACCACACGTACACGCTGTAGTAGCCGACCTCGTAGACCGCCCAGATCGCGGCGAGCCCGACCATCGCGGGCAGGTGCGGGGCTCCCTCGGGCACGAACTGCGGCAGGAAGGACAGGGCGAAGACGGCCGCCTTGGGGTTGGCGAGATTCAGCAGCAGGCCGCCCCGGTAGGCGGCCCAGCCGCCCCGTTCCGCCCTCCCCCGGCTTTCGCCGTCGTCGCCGTCGGCGTCGTCGTCGAAGCCGCCCTCGTCGAAGCCGTGGGCCTGCTTCGTCCTGCGGGCCTGCCGCAGCGCCTGGACGCCGAACCAGACGAGCACGGCCGCGCCGGCGAAGCGCAGGACGGCGTAGGCCGCCTGGGAGGCCGTCAGCAGGGCCGTCAGTCCGAAGGCGGCGACCACGCCCCAGACGAACACCCCGGTCTCGTTGCCCAGCACCGTCAGGAAGCCGGAGCGGCGGCTGCGCAGCGACTGCTTCACGATCAGGACGGTGCTGGGTCCGGGCGAGGCCGCGACGAGGGTGCAGGCGCCCAGGAAGGCCAGGAAGGCCAGGAGGGAGGTCGGCATGGCGTTCATGGTGGCGCAGCACCGACGGCGGGCGCCACCGGTCTGCGGGAGCGTACGCGCGCGTGGCGCGTCGACGGCCCGCGGGCCCTGGCGGCCGTCCCGGGCCGCGTCAGGTGACGATCCCGGGGACGACCCTCACCTTCCGGTGCCCGCCGCCGCGATGGCGGACCGTCACCTCGACCGCCGCCCCGGGGCGCGCCCGGTCGACCGCGCGGGCGAGATCGGTAGCCGAGCCGATCTCGGCGCCGCCGAACGTCAGCAGGACGTCGCCGCGGACCAGACCGGCCGTGAAACCGGGACCGGGGACGTGGACGGCGACGATCTCGGCGCCCGTCCTCCCGGCGTCCACCGCCTCGAGCCCCAGGCTCGCCTCCTCGGCACGCGAGGACGCCCCGGCCCCGGCGGACGTCCCGGCCCCTGCGGACGCGCCGGAGGACGCGGCCGCGCCGGCCCGGCCCCGGGCCGGCGCTCCGCCCGGCCCGGACCGCGTCGCCGTCCCCGCGTCCCGGGCACGGCCCGGCGACGCCTGCGGCCGACCCGACGGCCCCACCGAACCCACCGAACCCACCGGCCCCTCCGGCCCGGCCTGCTCCTGGGGCCCTGCCCGTCCCCCTGGCACCGCCTGCCGCTGCAGCTCCGCCAGCCTGCTCATGCCGATCACGGTCGCCCCCACGGCGCCCAGGCCGACGCCGGACAGGACGAGGACCGTGCCGGCGAAGAGACCGGCCACCAGGGTCGTGGGACGTCGTCCTCGGCTGCGTGCGGCGTGCGGACGGTGGCCCGGGCCGCTCGGCAGGGCGGCTCCGTCTGGGTCCTGGCCCGGCAGGGGCTTGGGACGCAACGCTGTCTGTTCCATGGATCGCCTCCGGCTGGTGCTCTACCCGGCGCACCCGCGCGCCACGAGCCACGAACGAGTGAGACTGACCCGGGTTCGGAAGAGGCTCGGACCCCCGCGCGGGGCACGGGGACCGCGCGGGGCACGGGGACCGCGCGTCACGCGTCACGCGCGCGGGTGGCGCGCGAACCCACTCCCACGACACCGTCCGCGGCTTCTGCGTCTCACGCGCGGGACGCCGCGAACCCGTCCCGAGGACGACGTCCAGGTCTTCCGCGCTCACGCGCGCGTGGCCAGCGCCTCCAGCAGGGCTCGGGCCGCGCCGCCGGGCGGCGCCGCGGCGTGCACGATCTCGACCCGGTGCACGACCCTCGGCTCGACGACCGGGACGGCGACCGCCCCCGGGGCTCCCGCGGCGGCCGAACGGGGCAGCAGGGTCAGGCCGTGGCCGGCGGCGGCGAGGGCGATCAACAGCCTGACGTCGCAGCCGTCGTAACGCAGGGCGGCGCGGAAGCCGTGGCCGCCGCCGGCCGCGGCACGCAGCTGGGCCAGCGGCAGCCCGGCTTCGGGTGCGTCCAGCCAGCGCGCGTCGACGAGGTCGCCGAGCCGCAGACCGCTGCGGCGGGCGAGCGGATGAGCGGCGGGCAGCAGGACGCTGACGGGCTCCTCGCCGACGCCGCGCGTGGTCAGCGGCGCCACGTCGGGCAGCCGCAGCGGGTCGCTGGGCGCGGCCAGGCCGTCGACGAGCCCCAGGTCGGCCGTGCCCTCGGCGACGGCGGCGACGACGTGGTCACGACCGAGCACGCGCAGCGTCACTCCGCCGGCCGGGAGCGCGGCGAGGGCGGCGGGGCCGAGCGCGGTGGGCGAGACGGCCAGCGTCAGCCCGTGGGAGGGCGCGGCGGCCAGCCGGACGACGTCCGCGCGGGCGGCGGCGAGGCGCAGCAGCAGCGGCGCCGCGTGTTCGAGGAGACGCTCGCCGGCTGGCGTGGGGGCGACCGGACGGCGGGTGAACAGCGGCGACCCGATGTCCTGCTCGAGAGCCGCGATGTGCTGGGAGACGGCGGACTGGGTGTAGCCGAGTTCCCGGGCGGCGTCGGAGAAGGAGGCGAGCCGCGCGACGGTGACGAAGGTGCGCAGGAGGTGCGGGTCCATGCGCCCATGATCTCCTGGTGCATCAGCTCTGCTTATCGACCGTGCAGGAATCATCGTTGGACGTGAACCGGCGGGGCCGCCCAGGATGAGGCGCATGACCGACATCGCAGCTCGGACCGCCCGGGTCGCCCTGGTGGGCGACCGCTCCTCCAACGTCGTGTCCCATACACGGATACCGCTTCTGCTGGACGCCCTGGCCTCCCGGGACCGGCTGGTCCTGGACGCCTACTGGATCCCCTCGCAGGAGGCGGAGGCCGAGCACGCGGTGCGAGGCTTCGACGCGGTGTGGGTGGTCCCGGGCAGCCCCTACCGGAGCGAGGCGGGCGTCCTGTCGGCGATCCGCACGGCGCGCGAGGAGGGCATCCCGTTCCTCGGCACCTGCGGCGGCTTCCAGCACGCGCTCCTGGAGTACGCCCGCACGGTCTGCGGGCTGCCGCGCGCGGCGCACGCCGAGAACGATCCCGACGCCGACGACCCGCTCATCGAGCCGCTGGCCTGCTCGCTGGTGGGCCACGAGGGGACGGTGGCGCTCGAGCCGGGTTCGCTCGCCCACACGGTGATCGGCTCGGAGCGCACGGTGGAGCGCTACTTCTGCGCGTACGGGCCGTCCCGTCATCTGGACGTCCTGCGCTCCCACGGCCTGCGCTTCTCCGGCCACGACGAGCAGGGCCTGCCCCGGGTCGCCGAGCTCGCGGACCACCCCTTCTTCCTGGCCTCCCTCTTCCAGCCGGAGCTGTCCGGCGACGGCTCGCGCCCGCACCCGGTCGTGCGGGCGCTGGCACGGGCCGCGGTCGGGCACGCGGCCAGGCGGTGAGTCAGGAGACCGAGAACTGCGGGAGCGGCGAGGGCGGCGCGAGGTCGGGCAGGAAGCCGTGGGTGCGGCGGGCCAGGTATCCGGCCTTGTACCGGTCGACCTCGCGATGCCAGTTCAGGATGCCCGCCAGCCAGTTCTGCAGGTCGCTCACATAGTCCCCGATCGCCGAGCGGGCTTTTGAGGAGAGCCCGAAGTCGTCGCAGAGGACGGGCAGTTCGTGCGCGACGATGTGCTCGAACTGCTGCATACGCCGGGTCATGAGGTCGTGGACGACGCCGAGCGCGGCGGGGTAGTCACAGCCGAAGAAGTTCTGCACGACGAGGATCGCGTTGTGCACCTCGCCCTCGTACTCGATCTCCTTCTGGTACGAGAAGACGTCGTTGGTGAGGCACGCGTAGTCCATCGCCGCGTTCTCCAGCGCGCGTACGACCCCGCTGCGGTAGACCTCCGGCGGTACGGCGGGGCCCTGGCCCATGCGGCACAGGCTCAGGGTGAGCTCGGAGCCGAAGGTGGCGCGGCGCATCTCCAGATAGTCGACCGGGTCCGGAACGCGGTTCTGCAGCTGGTTGCACAGCTCCCACAGCCAGGCCTCGGTCATGGCGTCGACCGCGTCGCGCAGGGTGCGCCGCTGCCCCGGGGTCATGTCGCAGGTGGTGCGCGCCCAGAGGTCGATCAGGCCGCGTTCCATCGCGTCCACGGGCACGACCGGGACGGGCTCGCCGTCGACGGGCATGCAGGCCGACAGGCGGGCCGTGGTGAGGCGGGCTGCCGCGAGGTCACGGCGGTTGCCGAAGACGAGCGGGTAGTAGTCGTCGCCGTAGGTGCCCCAGGCGAGCCACTGGGAGCTGAGGTCGAGCGCCTCCGCGGTGGCGTCCGGATCGAGGCCTGCCGAGCACAGGGCGAGGTCGCAGGAGGCGAGCTTGTCCTCGTCCCAGACACCCTCCTCCAGCATGCCCGTCCGGTGCGCCCACGCCACCAGGCGCGGGCGGCAGGCGTCCAGGTGCGGGCTGAGCCCGACCGCGAACGGCATGTGGAAGTCGGGCAGTCGCGACGGGCCGACCTTCTGGAAGGGCACGTGCGTGTAGGCGCGCAGGCGTTCGGCGGCGGCGGAGGCCAGCAGCGCGCCGATGTCGGCGGCCGAGGTGCCGGGGCCGGTCAGCTTCTGCCAGGGGGCGGGGGACGAGGCTCCCTCGTTCATGTAGCGGCTGGAGCGCATGTGCCATTCGTGGCCGCCGGACTGCCAGTCCTGCAGGCCCTTGGTGTAGGCGGCGACGGCGGCCACCGCGTCAGGGCCGAGCCCCTTGTCCAGGGCGAGCGCGGGGACTTCGGTGAACGCGGTGTGCTCGAACTGGTGGAGCCGGGAGGTGAGGATGTCGTTGACGGTGTCGGCGGCCTCCTGGGTGGTGCAGCCGAAGAACGTCTCCAGCACGAGCACGCCGTTGCTGTTCTCTCCCTCGTCCTCGACCTCGCGCTGGTAGGAGAACAGGTCGTTGCGCAGGTGCACGGCGTCCGAGAACGTCTCCATCAGCACCCGAAGCGGCCTGGTCCCGGCGACGGCGGCGGGGACCTCGGCGGTCGCGTACTCCACGAGCCCCGCAGACCAGGGCGCTCCGCCCACCTTGCGGCGCATCTCGATGTACTCGACGGGGTTGGCGATCCGCCCCTCGTCGATGTTGGACAGCTCCCACATCGACTCGTTGAGCAGGTGCTCCGTGGCCACGGAGAAGCGCCGACGCCAGTCCTGCGACATGGCCGGCACCGTGCGCGCCCACAGGTCCTTCAGCCCGGCCTCCACCGGGTTGCGCGGCTCGGGAACGGGCGTCGCCAGGTCGAGCGGCATGAACAGCGGTAGCCGGTCCAGATGGGCCTTGCCCGCGGCGCGGTCCGGGGTGCGCTTGAACATGTCGAGGAAGTGGTCGTCGAAGAAGAACACCCACACATACCAGTCGGTGATCAGCGAGAGAGCGGGCCCGTCGCAGTCGGGGTGGGTGTAGGCGCAGAGCAGGCCGTAGTCGTGCGCCTCCAGGTCGGCCCGGTCCCAGATCCCGGACCCCTCCAGCATGCCCATGTCCCGCGCCCACTGCGTGGAGTGCGCCCGCGCGTCGTCGACGTGCGGGTTCAGCCGCGCGGGGTGCGGCATGTAGAAGTGCGGGAGTTCGAACGGTTGCGTCATGGCCGGGCCCTACCCGGGGGTCCGAACGGCCATCCGCGGGGCGACGGATGATCACACCATCGCGTGAATCGGCGCGAAGCGGGCAACGCGAGGGGAACCGGCCTGCGCCGCACCCCCGTCCGCGCACCGTCCGCCGCCTCTCGTGCCCGGCGCTCCGCACGCCGGCACGCTCCCCTGATGATCTCGCCGCGCCGGACACGGAGTTCGGACGCGGGAACGCGCCAGGCCCGGCGTTCGGGCCACGGAGTTCGGGCGCGGGAACGTGCCAAGCCCGGCGTTCGGGCCACGGAGTTCGGGCACCTGGGTCGGGCACGGAGTGCGGGCACCTGGTTCAGGCACGGAGTGCTGGTGCGGGAAGGAGACAAGGGGCCGTCCGTCGAGCGGTCCGTCGGGCCGTCGTCGCCTCAGCCACGCACCTGGATCAGCGCGTGCGTGCCGCCGGTGCGCCAGCGCTGCCCCTCGGCCTCGACCAGGGCGGCCTCTGTACCGGCGTCGAGACCCGTGATCACGTCTGACTTCAGCGTGCGCAGCGCCGCGACCGGGCCGGGGAAGTACGCGGTGACGTCGGCGAAGGGGGTGGTGGGAGCCCAGCGGCTGTCGCCCACCAGCCGACGGTAGTTGAGGTCGCCCTTCACGATCGTCAGCGTGGCCGCGGCGAACTCGGCCCGCAGGTCGTCCGGCATCCGCGCGTAAGGCAGCGGGGCGGCGGAGAACGGGTGCGCCCGGACCGTGAGAGTGCCCTCCGCCATGGCCCGCCACAGCCGGCGGCCGTGTTCGGCGGCAGCTCCCGGCGCCCCCGACAGCTTCCGCACCGCGTCGACGACGTCGGCGGTCGTGGCGTCCGAGACGTAGTACGGGTACGGCTTGACGTGCAGGACGACCCGCCCGCACCGCCGGTGTTCGAGCAGGTGGGCGGCCAGGAGCAGGTCGGGCACCAGTTCACGTCCGGCGTTGTCTGCGACGAGGCACACGGTTCCCATGCCGCTGCCGCTGCCGCTGCCGCTGCGGAAACCGGTTCCGAAGCCGATACCGCTGTCCGCCCCGGCCTGCGGCAGGAGTTTCCAGAAGCGCTCGCTGTCGTCGGCGACGAGTCCCGGCACGGCGGCACGCTGCTCGGCCCCGGCGTCGGAGAGCCGGAAGCCGAGGTCGGCGCGGTTGCCCCAGAGGGACCCATGCAGCAGGGCGCGGGCCTGTTCCTCGACCGGACGGCCCTCGAGGGCGTCGAGCGCGGCCAGTTCCTCGTCGGTCTCGGGCGCCTCGAGCTCGGCCAGCTTGAACGGGCGGAACGGGTCGATGCCCTGCCACGGCCCGGGGCCGAAGTAGCCGACCGCTTCGAGAAGTCGACGGTAGAAGTAGCTCTCCGACCACAGCCACGGCACGTCGAACCAGGAACTGCCCGTGTGCGCGTCGAGGCCCCAGACGCGCCACCTGTCACGGTCGTGCGCGTCCGGGGGCAGCGGGTCGATCACGCCGTCGGTGCAGGCGGCCAGCAGCGCGTCCAGGCTCCGGTGGAGGGCGGGGCCGTAGGGGAAGGCCTCCCTCACCTGCCGGATGATCGCCGGATGCCGTTCGGCCAGGACGCTGTGGGGGAACGAGCCCGGCTCGTTGCCGAGGATCACGGGCGGAGCGGCAGCTTGGGGCATGCGGTTCACCGTATCGCGGAGCCCCGCGCCGCACCCGGCGGCCACACCCTCCGCCGCCTCCGACCGCCCGAGATCGCCTGCCCGTCCCGTCCGGCAGCCCGCGACCGCCCGCCCGTCACCTCAGGCAGCCGGGAGATCACCCGCCCGCCGCGTCCGGCGGCCCCCGACCTCCCGCCCGCCCGCCGCGTCCGGCAAGCCCGCAGCGATCATCCGCCCCTCGCCCCGCCCACCGCGGCGAGGGCCGTCACACGGCCGCCATGGTCTCCCGCTCGAGTCGGGCGGCGAGGCTCACATAGCGCGGGCGACGCGGTACCGGTACCAGGCCCCGGATGAGGACGTGCCACATCTCGGCCATCCGGCGGGGCAGCCGGCCGGTGGGTTCGCGGGATCGGCCGACGACACGGGTGCCGACGAAGAAGCACACCAGCGAGTGGGCGACGGCGTCGAGGTCGACGTCGGCGTGGATGTCGGACTCCTTCACCGCGCCGCCGAGGCGTCGGGAGATCAGGTCCAGCAACTCCGTGAAGGGGTGCGGCAGCGGGGGCCGGACCGCGACTCCGCCGGTGGCGAGGCGCAGGCCGGCACGGGCGATCGGCCCCTCGACGGAGAGCCGTGTCAGCCCGAACGTCAGGCGCATCAGGGCTTCGAGGGAGGTGCCGCCGCGGTCGTCGATCTCGCCGGCGATCCGGCGGGCGGCCTTGGACTGCAGCTCCATGATGGCGTGCGCCAGGTCCTCCTTCGCCGCGAAGTGGAAGTAGAGGGCTCCCTTGGTGACATGGGCGTGCTCGACGATGTCACTGAGGCTGGTGGACTCGTAGCCGTACCGGTCGAACAGGTCGGCGGCAGCCGTGATGATCGTGGTGCGGGTCTGTTCGGCGCGTAACTGCCTCGCCATCGACTGGACTCCCCCGGGCCGGTAAAGAACGGGTCATGCCGTTTTTTCTTACTCCGTGTACACCATAGCTCACCCTGCGAGTGAGCCGGCAGGGCGCGTACACGGGGTCGACTCCCCTTGTGCGCCCCCTACTTGCCCCTGGTGAAGGGCCTTGCAGGCAACAGCCTGCCACAGCGGAGACACCTGAGGCACGGTCGGGGTGACGATCAAAAAAGACGGGGTGCGCGGTTTCTGACGCTGTTTCACGACGGTCGGGCAGGTGGAGGGAGGGCATACACGTGTCACCTCCCTCCGGAAGGGCCGTCGACGGCGCAAGACGGTGCCCGCATCATCGGGCGCGCACCCGCTCCCCGCAACAGGCCGGAAACCGGTTGCGAAGCGGGAAACAGGTGCGGAAACAGAACGCACCGCAGTAACAGACTGCGGCGCGGAAGACAGAAAGCGGCGTGGAAACAGAAAGCCGGCGGAAACAGGAAGCAGGGCGGGCCGGCCGGTGTCTCCCACACCGGCCGGCCCGCCCCTGGGTCCGTTCGTCGCCCACGGCGACGGCGGACGCCGCTCCTAGAAGGTCAGCTTCCAGCTGTTGAGCTTGCCCGTGTCCTGTGCGGCCGTGTCCTGAACGCGCAGCTTCCACGTGCCGTTGGCGGTCTCGCTGGACGCGTTCACCGTGTAGGTGGTCACCACGTCGTCCGCCGAGTCGGAGGAGCTGGCCGCCTTCAGCCGGTAGGCCGTGCCGTCGGGCGCGACGAGGTCGATCACCAGGTCACCGCGGTAGGTGTGGGTGATGTCGACGCCGACCTGAAGGGCGGACGGAGCGTTGCCCGTGCGGCCGGTGACCGCGATCGAGGACTCGACGGCGGAGCCGTTGTCCGGGATCGAGAGCGCGCTCGTGTTGGAGAAGACGGTGCCCCCCGTGGAGCCGCCGCCGGTGCCGCTCACCGCCTGCACCGTCTTGGCCGCGTCGGCCAGACCCGCGCCACAGCCGCCGGAGCAGGCGCCGGGAAGGGGACGGGCGTTGCTCTTGATGGCCGTCTCGATCTGCGCCGGGGTCAGCGAGGGGTTCGCGGACTTCATGAGCGCGACCAGGCCCGCGATGTGCGGGGTGGCCATGCTGGTGCCCTGGTAGTAGGCGTACGACTCGCTGGACGGCGTCTTCGTGCCGGAGTTCAGCGTGGACAGGATGCCGTTCGCGGTGCCGGTGCTGGTCTGGCCGCCGGGCGCCGAGATGTCCACGAGGGAGCCGAAGTTGGAGTAGGACGCCTTGGCGCCGCTTCGGTTGGTCGCGGCGACCGAGATGACGTTGTTGCAGTTGCCCGGGTTGTGGTTCGCGACGTTGTCACTCTCGTTGCCCGCGGCCACGACGACGGTGGTGCCGCGGTTCACAGCCCCGGTGATGGCGCTCTGGGTCGCCGAGGAGCAGGCTCCGTCGCCGCCGAGGCTCATGTTGATGACCTTGGCGACGTTGGAGTTGGCGGGAACACCGGAAACGGTTCCGCCGGACGCCCAGGTGATGGCGTCGATGATGTCGGAGTCGTAACCGCCGCACTTGCCGAGCACGCGGAGCGGGGAGATCTTGGCGCCGTAGGCGATGCCGGCGACGCCCTTGCCGTTGTTCGCGACGGCGGCGATGGTGCCGGCCACGTGCGTGCCGTGCCAGGAGGAGGTGCTGGCGGGGATGCCCGCGCCGCAGTCGTTGGCGTTGTACCAGTCGCCCGGGTCGGCCGGGTTGGCGTCGCGTCCGTCGCCGTCGACGGAGACGGCTGTGTCCGAGACGAAGTCGTAGCCGCCGACGATGTTCGCGGCGAGGTCCGAGTGCGCGACGTAACCGGTGTCGATGACGGCGACGGTCACGCCGGCGCCCGTCGAAGTGCCCCAGGCGCCGGGCACGTTCATGCCGGCCGTGGACTCGAAGAGGTCCCACTGCTTGGCGTACTCGGTGTCGTTCGGGTCGACGGCCTGGGGCTTGTTCAGGCGGTCCGGGACCACGTAGGCGACCTGGGGGTCGGCCTTGTAGCGGGCGACGACGTCGGCGACGTCCGCCTTCGTGAGGTCCTCGCCCAGGTCGACCAGGGCGGCGCCGGTGCCGAGGCGGCGCTGGAAGTCGACGTCCTCGCCGGCCTCCTTGCCCTTGGCGGCGGCGTCGGCCTCGGCTGCCGGGTTCGACGTGGCCTCGGCGACGCCGGACTTGTAGCCGACGATGAGGCGCTCTGCGGGGGCGCCGGGAGCGGCCTCGGTCTGCGCCGCGGGGATGCCGGAGGCCGCGGAAGCGGTTTCCTGGACGGCGACGGCCGAGGCGGTCGAGGCGGCGGTCAGCAGAGCCGCGGAGACCGCGGCGACGGATATGAGCTTCCGTCTCAAGGCAGGTGAGGTGCGCAAGAGCGTGCCTTTCGGTGGCCGGCCCCGGACAGGGCGGAGCGGCGGTCGATTCGCTTCGGCGTCGAAGCGGCAGGGGTGAATCGGCGGGGGGTGAATCGAAGAGCAGCGCAGAAGGCCGGCCGGGCGCGGGGAAGCCGATCCGCTCGGGGTCACCTGTAGTTCGGCTGTGAACGAACGATAGGCAAAGGAACAGTCATGCGGATACAGGGGAAACCCTCGACCCGTCCGACCGCTCCCCCGCGGCGCGCGCCATCGGCCGGTGATCGACCGATTTGGCGTGGGTGGTGCAGGCCAATGGGAACCTGGTGGTACAGGCCAATGGGGACCTGTGCGGGCGGGTTGAACGCCGGCGGTCGCGTTCCCGTACTGACGGCAGACCGTTCCCGCGCCGGCCGAGGAGACGTCCCCGATGCCCCGCACGACCGCACACCGCACCGCAGCGCTGGCCACCGCCGTCGCAGGGCCGCTCCTGCTGGGCCTGTGGGCCGCCGCGCCGGCCCAGGCGCACGGCGCGCCGACCGACCCCGTCAGCCGGGTGTACGCCTGCTCGCCCGAGGGCGGCGCCGACGCCGGTTCGGCGGCCTGCCGGGCGGCCGTCAGGGCGGGCGGCACGTCCTTCGCCGCCTGGGACAACCTGCGCGTGGCCGATGTGAACGGCCGTGACCGGCAGACCGTCCCCGACGGGCAGTTGTGCAGCGGGGGGCTCGCCGCCTACCGGGGGCTGGACCTGGCCCGCGCCGACTGGCCGTCCACGCGGCTGAAGCCGGGGGGCACGCTGCGGATGACGTACGCCTCGACGATCGCGCACGAGGGCACGTTCAAGCTGTACCTGACCAAGCCGGGGTACGACCCGTCGAAACCGCTTACCTGGTCCGATCTGCCGGAGCGTCCGTTCGCGCAGGTGAGGAACCCGGCGCTGACGAACGGCGCCTACCGTTTCACCGCGAAGCTGCCCGCCGACCGGACGGGACGTCAGGTGCTGTACACGATCTGGCAGAACAGCAGCACGCCCGACACGTACTACTCGTGCTCGGACGTGGTGTTCCCACAAGCGGTTGCGGAAGGGAAGGCGGGCAGCACGCCCGCGACCGGGGCGACCGCCACTGCGGCGACGCGGACGGCGTCCTCGAGTCCGACGCCGACGGCGAGCCCCGTCTCCGCCGGCCCGTCGGCGTCGGCCGCCACCGGCGCCACGCCGGCCGAGGCCGCCGCGGCGCCGCAGAGCACCCCGGTGGCCTCGGACACGGATGGGTCCGGGCCGTCCGCGCCCATGCTGGCGGGCGGCGCCGCGACGGTGCTGTTGCTCACCGGCGGCGCCGCCCTGGCCGTGCGCCTGCGTCGGCGTTGAGACGCGGGTCGCACGGCGTTCAGTGGTTCACGTCAGTTCGTCAGTTGACGTTGACGGCCTGGCCCCCGTCGGTCACCGGGGCGTACTTCGCGGTGAAGAAGCCGTTGGCGAAACAGAGCGACGAGCCGGACGACTTGGTGAACTGCTGGTTGACGAAGGAGATGCTGTTGTCGGTGTTGCTCGCGGTGCCGGACAGGCTGGGCGCCTGGTAGACGCAGTTGATGCTGCCGAGCAGGGTGCGCAGCACGACCGTGGTCTGGATGACGGAGCCGGACGCCGGGGTCACGACGACGGTGCCGTCGGAGGACACGCTGCTGGTGTAGGGCAGCGCGTTGACCGTGATGCTGGTGACGCCGAGCACGCCGAAGACGTTGGTGGTGCAGCTGCCGAACGTGTGCGCGCTGAGCGCCTCGGTCGCGGTGCCGGGCGCGGTGGGGTTGTCGGTGACGGTGGCGGTGAACCCGGACGCGGCGCAGGACAGGCCGCTGGTGCCGGTCGCGCTGGAGTAGAGGGTGGCGGCCGTGCCGCTGGCCAGGGAGGCGTTGAGGACGTCGCCGACGGCGACGTCGCCCGTCGGCGTCGTCAGCACGGCGCCCGCGGCGGAGGCCGGGGTGACGGCCGTGAGGGAGAGCGCGGCGACGGTTCCGGCGAGGGCGAGGAGGGAGCGGGAGCGGGTGCGCATTCGAGTGCCTCTTTCGGAAGTGGGGCTGTACTGGGGGGAGTTGCTCGGTGGGTGTGAACCGGCGTGTCGTTGGTGACGACGTGGGGGGACGCCGGGAGGCGTCCACCGCTGCCGGCCCGTGACGCCTTCTCCGTACGCGACGGACCGGCAACGGCAGGCGGCCGGTGACCGTCCGGAGGTCACTGGTGAGTGACTCCGCACGGGCCGGGCGGGAGAGGGCCGCCGGTCGCGGGCCGCTGGGGGAAGCGGCCGTGCCGGCGGCCATGAAGGGATCGAGCGCGGGACCGAGGGCCCGTACTGGCTGAAATGAGTCCGGGAGCGCGAACGAGGTCGCGCTGCGGATCCGGCGCCACGGATCCGGGCTGGGCCAGGGCAGTTGTAGACCTGATGGTCAGTCAACGTCAAGACCAAGAAACAAAGTTGGGGCCTGACGGAGGTATACGAAACCCGTCGGCGATGCACCCGGTCGAGGGATGGCACATAATGAACACTCTTTTTCCACATCTCCCTTGACCCGTCGGTGTAACCATCGGTAACTTCCTCGAAGGCTACTGCTGCGTAACGAGAAAGCCCTTGCGGCTTCCGGGAGTTGCGAGGGGGCGTGCGCAGCAGCCGCTGTCCGCGCCAGGACAACGTGCCGCTGAAGCCCAACCCGCACGACTTAGCGCATGGGAGCAGAAATGGCCTCGTCCCCGGACATCAGTTCGTCCGTCGACAACACCCCCGAGAACCCCGAAAGCGGTTCCGCAGAGAGACGCGGCCGGGTCCGGCTGCGCCGGGCCGCCGTCATGGCGGTGCCCGCCACCTTCGTCGCCGCGGGGCTCGCGGTCCTCACCGCTCAGGGCGCCCTGGGCGTGCAGTTCGCGATCTCCGGGATGCCGTTCGTGGTGACCGCCGACCGACTCGACGGTGAGGGTTTCGCGCAGTTCGGCGCACTCGACAACATGATCGAGAACAGCCCCAACCAGGGTGACACCGGTGGCCAGGTCCTGGTCATCACCTCGGTCGTGAAGAGCGGCAAGATCACCAACATGTGCCAGAGCGTCGACCTCGGCGGCATCCAGCTGGTCCTCCGGGCCGGCGGGGGCTCCAGCCCGGTGAGCGTGAAGAACCTGGCCATCGACTCCGACGAGGTCTCGGGTGACGCCGAGATGACCAACATCGAGATCGGCCGCGACTCGAGCACCTTCGACAAGGTCCCGATCCAGGGTCCCGCGGGCGTCTACGGCCAGCAGGCCGACACGGTCGTCATCAAGAACCTGTACCAGCACAACTACGCGGCCACCGCCGCCGTCTTCAAGCTTCCCGGACTGAAGATGAGCTTCTCCAGCGAGGGCTGTAAGTAATGACCTTCACCCAGTGGCGGGACCGCTTCCGCGCATGGAGAGGCCGCCGGCCCTTCGCGGGCGGCCTGATGCTCGTCCTGGGCGGCGCCGAGATCCTGGTGACCATGAAGGCTCCGCTCCCGGTCATCCTGCATGTCGGCATGCAGGGTCTGGCGGGTTACCTCCTGCCCACCCTGATGGTGCTCTGCGGCCTGCTGATCCTGTTCAACCCGGCTCAGCGGCTGTTCTACTCGATCATCGCCATCCTGCTCTCCCTGGGCACCTGGCTCACCTCCAACATCGGCGGCTTCGTCGTGGGCCTGCTGCTGGGCGTCCTCGGCAGTTCGGTGGCCTTCGGCTGGCTGCCCGACCAGGAGCCTCGCGTGAGCCGCCGCAAGCGGCGCGCGCAGAACCAGGGGCCGTCGACGACGGAGACGTTCCTGAAGAGCGGACCGCTGCCCGACGCGGGCAAGACCGCCTGACGACGGCCGCACCTCACCTCACCGGCGGGGCCGGGACGACCTGCGCACTGCAGGCCGCCTCCGGCCCCGCCGGTCGTGTGCCGAACCCGCCGGTCGTGCGCGCCGGCCCCGCCGGTCGTGCGACGGCCCCCGGCGTCCATGCCGACACGGTCCCGGCCGCGCTCACCCGCACCCGGGACACGGCACCCGGAGGGCGTCCGCTCTCGGCACTCGGCAATCGGCAACACTCGGCAACGAGAACTGCGCACCGCACGTCGGGTGTCGGGCCGCCGCACGCCGGGGCCCGGCTCGCCGCGCCGCGAGGAGATCACGCCTGCCCGGGAGTGCGTGACGTGCGGAGCGACGGGGCGGCGGCGCTCGGGAACGGATTCCGCCTGGACTGACCAACGGTCAACTCACCTGCGCACTTACGTCCGGACGCCCCGGTCCACCGCGTTCCGGATCACAATGCGGCAGCGGCTGTTCACACCTGGTGGGTGCTCACTTGACTACCAGTGGTCACACACGGTTGGCTCCGAGCCAACGCATGTCCTCCGTCGGTGCAACCCCTGCGTTCCGGCGGCGCTCGCCCCGTCCTCCTGCTCTGCCGCACAGCGAGGTGCAGCCCCCCATGAACACTCCCGTCCCCGCTCCCGTCGTTCCGTGTCCCCGCGGATCCCTGCGTCTGGCCGCCCTCGCCGCGGCCTGCTGCCTCCTGCTCGCCGGCTGCACCGCCGACGCGTCGTCCGGCACGGACGCGGACGGTGCGAACGGCACGGGCGGCCGGATCAAGGTCGCCCTGGTCACCCACGGCGCAGAGAAGGACCCGTTCTGGGAACTGGTGCGCAAGGGCGCGCAGGCCGCGGCCGCCAAGGACGGCATCGACCTGACCTACGCCAGCGACTCCGACCCCGCCGGGCAGGCCGAACTGGTGCGGGACGCGGTCCGCGACCACGTCGACGGCATCGCGGTGACCCTGGCCAAGCCACAGGCCATGAGGAGTCCGGTGGCCGAGGCCAAGGCGGCCGGCATACCTGTCGTCGGCTTCAACTCCGGCATCGACGCCTGGCGTTCGCTCGGGGTCCTCGAATACTTCGGCCAGGACGAGAGCGTCGCGGGCCGCGCGGTCGGCGACAAGCTCGACGCTCTGCGCGTGAGACACGCCCTGTGCGTCATCCACGAGCAGGGCAACGTCGCGCTGGAGGCGCGCTGCGCGGGCGTGAAGAAGACCTTCGACGGCGAGACCCAGATGCTCTACGCCGACGGGACGGACATGGACGCCATGACCGACGCGCTGACGACCCGGCTGCGGCAGGACCCCGACATCGACGAGGTCATCACGCTCGGCGCGCAGTTCGCGCTCGCCGCGGTACAGGCGGCCGGCAAGGCCGACAGCAAGGCCGAGGTCGCCACCTTCGACCTCGACAAGGACCTGGTCACCGCAGTCCGCGACGGCCGCGTGCAGTTCGCGGTCGACCAGCAGCCCTACCTGCAGGGGTATCTGGCCGTGGACGCGCTGTGGCTCCACAAGACCAACGGCAACGTCAGCGGCGGCGGTGTCGCGCCCGTTCTGACGGGCCCGGCCTTCGTCACGAAGACCAACGTCTCCGACGTCGCCCGCCTGGCCGCCGCCGGAACCCGCTGACCCGTCTTCGACCGCCCCCCTCCCCCGCTGATCGCCCTAGGACGACTATGTCTCCACGGACAGGTGCCCGGCGCCGCCGTCTCGGCTCCATACGTCTCTCGCTGTTCCTCCTCGCGCTGGTGCCCAGCGTCACCCTGGCCGCCATGTGGGGTGTGACGACGACGCAGATGTTCTCGGAGGGTCTGCGACTGCGCGAGCAGACCGAACTCAGCCGCTCCACCGGCGCCATGGGCACCGAGGCGACCCTCGCGCTGCAGCAGGAACGCAGTCTGTCGGCCGTGTGGCTGGCCTCGGGGCCGGCCGGATCCCGGGCCGCACTGGAGGCGCAGCGCGGGAAGACGGACGTGGCGGTCGCCAAACTGGTCGCCCGCGCGGACGACATCCAGCGGGCGCCGGCCCGCGTGCGGGACCGGCTTTACTCGGTCGTCGCCTCCGTGGGCAGTCTCGAGTACTACCGTGGTCAGGTGGACGCCCCGGTCGACATCACCGCCGCGCAGGCACTGGACCAGTACACCTCGATCATCGACGACCAGATCCACGCCTTCCAGGAGCTGTCCCAGGTCGACGACGGAGACCTCACCTCGCAGGCCGGACCGCTCGTCGCCCTCGAGCACGCGGCCGAGCTGGTCTCCGAGGAGGACCTCAACCTGACGCTGGCCGGTCCCGCGGGCCGGATGGACGACAAGGCGTGGGCCGAGTTCGCGCAGTTGGTGAACAGCCGGCGCTGGCTCGTGCAGGACCAGATCGTGCCCTCGCTGACCGGCGCCGCGAAGACGCAGACCGAAGAGATCCTGACGAGTTACCAGTGGCAGACCCTGGAGGCCGTCGAGAACAAGGTGCTCGCGGCCCGCGCCCGGCAGAGCGAGAACGGCGACATCGCGCTGCCGGACGTGCAGAAGGAATGGCGCGCCGCCCTCATCGACGTCTCCGCCCAGTACGAGAAGCTGATCCGGCAGCAGACCGCGCACCTGCTGCAGCGCAGCGCGGACGAAGCGCGCGGACTGCTGATCACGGCCGCTTCGCTGAGCGCCGGCGGTCTCGTCGCCCTGCTGCTGTGCGTCGGCATGTCCTGGCGGATAACCCGCTCGCTCTCCCGGCGGTTGCGCGGACTGCGCATCGCCACGCTGGGACTCGCGCACGAGCGGCTCCCGGACGTGGTGGCCCGGCTGGATCGCGGGGAGACCGTCGACGTGGACGCGGAGACCCCGCCGCTGGACTACGGCGGCGACGAACTCGGCCAGGTGGCCAAGGCGTTCAACACGGCGCAGCGCACCGCCGTGCTCACCGCGGTGGAACTCGCCGACACCCGGCGCGGCTTCGAGAAGGTCATTCTCGGCATCGCCCGGCAGAGCCAGAACCTGGTCAACCTCCAGCTCAGCAAACTCGACGCGTTGGAACGCCGGCACCAGGACCCGGACGTCCTCGCCGGTCTGTACGAACTGGACTCCACAGCAAGCCAGTTGCGTCGCTACGAGGAGAACCTCGTCATCATCAGCGGCGGCCGGCCCGGACGCAGCTGGTCCGAGCCGGTGGCGCTGATCGACATCCTGCGCAGCGCCGTCGGGGAGGTCGCCGAGTACCAGCGGGTGGAGGTGCACACGGAGGAAGAGGTGTGCATCACGCCGCCGGCCGTGGCGGACGTGATCCATCTGCTCGCCGAACTCATCGACAACGCGACCTCCTACTCGCCGGCGCCCGGGCCGGTCGGGGTGCGGGCCACCCTGGTCGCCAGGGGGCTCGCGATCGAGGTCGAGGACCGCGGCCTCGGCATGTCGCAGGAGGACTACGCCTCGTTCAACGCGCAGTTGGCGGTCCCTCCCCAGTTCGACGTGGTGGCGCTCGCGGACGACCTGCGGCTGGGCATGTTCGTGATCGCCCGGCTGGCGACCCGGCACGGCATCGGCGTGACCCTGCGCTCCTCGCCGTACGGCGGCACCACCGCGATCGTGCTGCTGCCGCACGAGGTCGTGGTCCGCGAGTCCCCGGACGCCGAGGACCCGGCTGCCGGGATATCCCGCGCAGCGACGCCCGTCGGACCCGCGGCCGACGCCGCGGCCGGCGTCGGCTTCGGCCGGGGCGTGTCCGAGGTCCCACCTCCCGGACAAGGCGCGCCGTACGCGACGCGGGAGGGGCGCGACGGTGCGCGGGAAGCCGTCGGCGAGGATCCGCAGGAGTCCACCGGCGCGGCGACCGAGGCTGCCGGCGCGACGCACGGCGACTCCGGTGCGCCGCAGGAGGGCCTCGGTGCGGCGGGCGAGTCCCTCCGTGAGGCGCGGCGCGTGTCCGGCAACGAGGACGAGCACGGCCGCCGCCGGCCCGACGGGAGCACGCCCCCCGGCTGCGACCGGGACCAGAGCCTGGAGCCGGAGCGCGGCAGCGGCGGGAACGGGGACCGGAACGCCCCGGACGCGGCCCGGAAACCGGGCGGCGACGAGGACCCTGGCCGGGCCGAAGACCCGGGCAGGCACGAAAACCTGGGCGGTGACGAAGACCCGGGCGGGGACGAAGACCGGGCCAGGGACGAAACCCCGGACGGGGACGAAGACCGGGGTGGGGACGAAGACCGGCCCGGACGCCGGACCACGGCCTCCCTCCCGGTACGCAACACCTCCGTCCCGGCACACCGGTCGCCCTCCGTCCCGGTTCGCAACGCCTCCGTCCCCGAGCACGGGTCGTCCTCCCCTGTGGCGGGCGTGCCCGCGGGGGCCGGCTCCCCCCTCGGCGGCCTCACCCCGCTGCCGCGCCGGGTCCCGCAGACCAGCCTCGCCGGCGAACTGCGCGAGGACCCCACGTCCACCGGAGCCTTCGAGGACGACCGTGTCCTGGACGACTTCACGGCCGAGCGGGCCGCGTCGTCCCTCGCCGGATTCCAGCGCGGCACGCTGCGGGCTCACGCCGACGCCGACCCCGACGAACCGCCGCCCGCCCCTTCGGAGACCACCGCCGCGGAGGCCCCCGGCCCGCCGGTCACCGCCGCGGGCGCCGCCAAGACCCCGACACCGCCCGCCGACCGCTCATGAAGGACACCGCGATGACACCCTCCCTCCCCGGCACGAACACCCAGCTCGACCAGTTGCTCACCGGTCTCGTGGACCGCGTCGCCGACGTCAACCAGGCCGTGGTCCTCTCCGAGGACGGGCTGGTCGTCAGCAAGTCCACCGGCTTCCTGCGCGAGGACGCCGAACGGCTGGCGGCGACGGCGTCCGGGCTGATGAGCCTCAGCAAGGGCGTCAGCATGGACTTCCGGGGCGGCCCGGTGCGCCAGGCCCTCATCGAGATGGCCCACACCTACCTGATCCTCACCTCGGCCGGTCCGGGCGCCCATCTCGTCGTGCTGGCCGGCAAGAACGCGGACGTCGGCGTGGTGGCGTACCAGATGAACATGCTGGTGAAGAAGATCGGCGAGCACCTCAGCGCGGCGCCGCGGGCCCATGTCGGTCCCGCCGTGCGCACCCACGGCGGGTGAGGTGAGCGGAGGCGACGAAGCGGGCCGGCTCGTCCGACCGTTCGCTCTGACCGGTGGGCGGACCCGGCCCAGCCGCGCCGACTTCACGCTCATCACGACGGTCACCGCGGTGCAGCCGCCGCCCGCCCGGGTGGCGCGGCCGCAGCCGGAGTACGCCCGGATCCTGCGGCTGTGCGCCCGGCCCGTCGCCGTGGCGGAGCTCGCGGCCCATCTCGACCTGCCGGTGAGCGTGGTCGTCATCATGCTCTGCGACCTGCTGGAGGCGGGCCTGATCACGGCCCGGCCGCCCCGCTCGGTCACCGGCTCCGCGGACCTGGACCTGGACCTGCTGCAGAAAGTGAGGGACGGCCTTGGCCGGATCTGACGGCGCCGCTCCCGCCACCGGGTCGGCGGCGGCGCCCGACACCGTGAAGATCCTCGTCGCCGGAGGCTTCGGCGTCGGCAAGACCACGATGGTCGGGGCGGTCAGCGAGATCGCGCCGCTGCGCACGGAGGAGCCGCTGACGGTCGCCGGGCTGGACGTCGACGATCTGAAGGGCATCGAGGCCAAGCGGTCCACCACGGTCGCCCTCGACTTCGGGCGGATCACCATGGGCGAGGACCTGGTGCTGTACCTCTTCGGCACGCCGGGCCAGCAACGTTTCTGGTTCATGTGGAACGACCTGGCGATCGGTGCGCTCGGGGCGGTGGTCCTCATCGACGTGCGCCGGCCCGAGTGCAGTTTCGCCGCCGTCGACTTCTTCGAACGCCGGGGCATCCCGTTCGTCATCGCGGTGAACGGCTTCCACGGGCTGCATCCCTATCCCACGGAGGACATCAGGGAGTCACTCGCGCTGCCGGCGCACGTTCCGGTGCTGCTCTGCGACGCGCGCGAGCGGGAATCGTGCAGGGAGGTGCTGATCGCGCTGATCGACCATCTGATCGACGACGTCACGGCCGGGGCTCGGCGGGGTTAGGGCGTCTCGTCCGCGTCAGCGCGCTCACGGACGCAGTGGGTGCGTGGTGTGCGGTGGAGACAGGGGGTGCGGTGAGCACCGAGGTGAAGTGGACGCAGGGGCCAAGGGGCCCAGGGCCCAAGGGTTCATGGGCAGGGGGCGCAGTCAGCCCATCGCCCTCGGCGCGCTCAACGGGCTCCGGCCTCGCGCAGTACGGCGATCGTCTCCGGGTGGGGCCCCGCGGTCGCCCACTGCAGGGGCGTCATGCCTGTGCCGTGGTCTTCGCGGAGGTGGGGATCGGCGCCATGGGCGAGGAGGACGCGGACGGTGTCGACGTAACCCCAACAGGCCGCCGCGCACAGGGGAGTTCCCTCGGCGCCGAGGCCGGCGCTCTCGGCGTCGGGCGGCGCACCGGCTTCCAGGAGTCTGCGGGCCGTGTCGGCTTCGCCCTGCACGCAGGCCGCATACAACGGAGTCGTCCCCTCGGCGTCGGCCGCCGCCGGGTCGGCGCCGGCTCCGAGCAGTCGGTCGACGTTCTTCCCGCCCTCGAACCTGGCCGCGCTGACCAGACGCTCGGTCAGTTTTTTCTGTCGTCTTCTGTTCACGGGTGAGGACCATAGCCCGGTGCGGCGCAGGCGTCGCCGGCATTTCTCATGAGCGTCGCACAGGAAAGCGGCGGGAAACCGCCAAGCGTGTCCCAGTGATTGACCTGCGTCCCTCCCGCCCCTACCTTCTGACCGACTCACCGAACTCGGTTCGAAATATCGAATCATGTCGGCTGTATCCGGGCACCCCGCTGCATCCCCCTGGAGCGCACATGACCCCCAACCCGTCGCGCCGCCTCTTCCTCGGCGCCGCCGCCTCCGTCCCCCTGGCCCTCACTCTCGGCGTCCCGTCCGCCCGCGCGGCCGACTCCGCGTACGTGATGGCCTATTTCACCGAATCGACGAATCTCGGCGACGGCACCGACTACGGCCTGCATCTGGCCGTCAGCACGGACGGGCTGCGCTGGATGCCGCTGAACCAGAACAACCCCGTGGTCACCCCCACCGAGGGCGCGCTCGGGCTGCGCGACCCCTTCATCCTGCGCAAGCAGGACGGCACCTTCGTGGTGCTCGCCACCGACCTGAAGGGGACCGACTGGAACTACGTCAGCCAGTACGTCCACGTCTGGAACTCCACCGACCTGCGCACCTTCACCGGATACCACCGGCTGAAGCTGCACGACATGAACACTCACAGCTGGGCGCCGGAGGCCTTCTGGGACGCGGGCCGCGGCCAGTACGCGCTCATCTACTCCGCGGTCAACAGCAGCGGGCACAACGTCATCATGGTCAATTACACGACCGACTTCGTCTCCGTCTCGGCCCCCGAGGTCTTCTTCGACCCCGGCTACGACGTGATCGACGGTGACATGGCCGTGGGCGTGAACGGCGTCAACTACCTCTACTTCAAGAAGAACGGCACCCTCCTCGGCGCCAGGTCCACCTCGCTGAACCCCGGCAGTTTCACACCCTTCAGCACGGCCGTCTCCCACGGCGGCACCGAGGCCCCGACCCTGGTCAAGTCCCTCTCCTCCGGCACCTGGTACCTGTGGGGCGACACCTACACCCCCAACGGCGTCTTCTACGCCTGGCAGTCCACGGACCTGTCGGCCGGCACCTGGACCGCACTGGACCAGAAGGCCTACACCCAGCCCGTCAACTCCAAGCACTGCGGCATCACGACGATCACGTCGACCCAGTACGACAACCTGGTGGCCAAGTGGGGCGCGCCGGCCTGGAACCGTCTGAAGTCCTACAACTTCCCCGCCCGTTACGTGCGGCACTCCGACTACGTCGGCCGGATCGACGAGTACCCCGTCGAGCCGTACAAGGACTCGCAGTGGACCCTGGTGCCGGGCCTCGCGGACAGCGCCGGCGTCTCCTTCCGGTCCGTGAACTACCCGACCCGGTACCTGCGGCACTACAACTACGCGCTCCGACTCGACGTCAACGACGGCACCTCGACGTTCGCCGGGGACGCGACGTTCTACCGGACGGCGGGACTGGCGGACGCCGGCTGGTCGTCGTTCCGCTCGTACAACAACCCCACCCGCTACATCCGGCACGCGAACTACGTCCTGCGCATCGATCCCGTCTCGACGACGACGGAGAAGCAGGACGCGACGTTCTACGTGGGGTACTGAGCCGGTCCGCTTGCGGCGGCTCTCACAACCGCGCGAGGAGCGGCAGCAGTTCGGTGGCCGCCGTGACGTCGTCGGTCAGGGGGCGGTCGTCCGTGCCTGCGGGCAGGGCGGCCGCCGCCACGGCGAACGCGGCGACCGGCGGCGACCCGGGCAGCATCCTCAACGCCCGCACCGCGGCGACGAGTTCGCAGGCGAGGACGACGCGGTAGGCGTTCGCCGCGCGCAAGGCCTGGCGGGCGGCCTGACCGGCGAAGCTGGCGGCCTCCTCCAGGCCCCGCGACAGGACCGCGTGCCCCGCCGACGCGGGCGTCGCGCAGGAACGCAGCTCCGCGAGCGCCGAGTTGGCGGTGTACTCGAGGATCATCGCGCCCGAACTGCTCGCCGGCCCGCCCCCGAGAAAGGGGGGCAGTCCGGTCAGCCCGGGGTCGCCGAGCGCCGCCAGGCGGGCGGCGGAGAGCTGTGCGGTCTGCAGCAGTGCGAGTCCGGCCGCGTCCAGGGCGAGGCCCAGCGGGGCGGCGAAGAACCCGCCGTGGTGGTAGGCCGCCGCGCCCTCGGGGTCCATGAGGGGATTCTCCGACGGGCAGTTGATCTCCACCTCCACGATCTCGCGCAGCCGTTCGCAGGCGTCCAGGGCGCAGCCGTGCACCTGGGGGAAGGCACGGAACCCGAAGGGGTCCTGGACCCGGCCGCCCGGGCGGGGCGGCGGCCGGCCGGGCAGTCCGAGGAGCCGCCTCACCTCACCCGCCGCGTGGGCGGCGCCGGGATAGGGCCGCAGTGCGTGCACCGGCGCCGCGTACGCCTCCGGCGACCCGGACACCGCGACGAGCGAGAGCGCGGCCACGGCGTGCGTGGCCCGCAACAGCATCCCGGCCTCCCCCTGCGCCAGCGCCGCCTGCGCCAACGCCAGGGCATTGCTGCTGAGCAGCGCGAGAGCGTCCCCGGCCTGCAGAACGACGGGAACCGGGACGCGGCCGGGGAGCGGCGCGCGCGGGTGGCCCGGCGCGAAGGCGACGGGAGCGCGCCCGGGCCGGGTCACCGGCTCTGACGGCGGGGCGGACGACGGGGAGTGGACGAAGGCGAGTCGAGCGCCGTCGACGGGCCTTGCGCCGGGCTCGGCGGGGACGTCGGTAGGGGCGGGTGCGCCAGTGCCCGAGAGCGCGCCAGTACCTGAGAGCGCGCCAGTACCCGAGGGCGCGCCGATGCCCGAGGGCGCGCCGATACCGGTGGAGGCGTCCACGACGACAGGCACAGGGCCGACCGGTTCGTCGGTCGCCCCTGTGCCGCTGCCGCCGTCCGAAGCCGCGTCCCCGTCCGCCTCGCCCGCGGCGATCGCCGCAACGGGGACGGCAGACTCCGCGAGCGCGGCAGGCGCCTCCGACACCGCAAGCACCACAGGCGCCACAGGCATCGCAGGCACCGCAGTCGTCTCGGGCAGCGCAGGCGCATCGGTCGTGCCTTCCAACCCCTCGCCGGCCCAGGGCCGTTCCGCGAGGAGGGTGAGTCCCGTCTGGGCCAGCGCCGTCAGGTCGCCGGTGCCGACGCCCCCGTACTCGTTGACGATCGGGTGCACGCGAAGCCGCAGGGCCTCGGTGAGGGCGTCGACGAAGGCCGGCTGGATGCCGGAGCCGCCGGCGAGGAGCTGGTTGGCGCGGATCGCGAGCATCGCCCGGATCTGACGGACGGGCAGCAGGTCGCCCGCACCACCTGCGTGGCTGCGCAGCAGGCGCAGCCCGTGCGCGACCTCGTCGCCCTCGTCGACCGCCATGGAGCGCTGCGCGCCCACGCCGGTGCCGCGGCCGTACAGCCGCCCGGCGGCGGCGAGCCGCCGGGCCGTGCGCCAGGAGCGGACAACCCGCTCACGGGCCTCGGGGGCCACCCAGGGCACGCCCTCACCGTCGGCGAGCGCGATCAGCTCGCCGACCGTGAGGGCGTTTCCGTTCAGGACGACCCGGGTGCCCTCGCGGTGCGGGGGGACCCGGGCCGTTCCGTCTGCCGGCGTGTCCAACGGTTCAGTGCGTAGGTTCGAACGGGTCGGGCCGGGCTCAGTCCAGGCCCGCGGACTTCAGCCACGCCTTGGCGACGTCCAGCGGGTCCTTGCTCTCCAGCTGCACCTGGGAGTCCAGGTCCAGCAGCGCCTTCGTGTCCAGCTTGGCGGAGACGGCGTTGAGCGCGTCGACGCCCTCCTGCGACAGGCCGCTCTTGTAGACGAGGGGCGTCACGTTCGCGAAACCGAAGAGGTTCTTCGGGTCCTGGAGGACGACGAACTTCTCCTTTGTGATGGTGGGGTCCGTGGTGAAGATGTCCGCGGCCTGCACGGTGTTCTTCTTCAACGCCGCCCGGGTCAGCGTCCCGCCCGCGTCGAGCGCCTTGAAGTTCTTGAACTTCAGCCCGTACACCGACTCCAGACCGACCATGCCCTGCTGCCTGGTCTGGAACTCGGGCGAACCGCCGAGAACCAGGTCGGGGGCGGCGTCCTTGAGGTCGGCGAGCGTGGACGCCGAGGTGAGGCTGTACTTCTTCGCGGTCTCCGCGTTGATCGTGACGGAGTCCTTGTCCTCGGCGGGCGACGACTCCAGCAGCGTCAGCTTGGAGTCGAGCTTCGTCTTCACCGTGGCGTTCACGGTCGCGAGCGAGGCCTGCGCGGCGTCCTTGTCCAGGTAGGCCAGCAGGGAGCCGTTGTACTCCGGCAGGACGGTGATGGAGCCGTTCTTGAGCAGCCCGTACGTGGTCTCGCGGCTGCCGATGTTGGGCTTGTAGGACACCTTGACGCCCTTGGCCTTCAGGGCCTCGCCGTAGATGTCGGCGAGCAGGATGCTCTCGGGGAAGTTGTTGGAGCCGACGACCACCGTGTCGCCGGCCGCCTTGTCGCCGGCGAGCGGGTCGTCGGTGTCACCGCTCTGCGAACCACATCCCGCCAGCAGGACCGTCATCGCGGCCAGGGCGACGGCCGCCGCGCCGGGGTGGTTCCTCAAGGACCTGCTGCTGTGAGCGTTGGAAGTCACGGTTCCCGTTCCGAGCTGGGGGGTTGATGAGAACTCAAACACTTGTGTCCTGATCCAATCCATCCGCTTCTCGATCGGTCAAGAGCAGCCGTGTTACCGATCGGCGTCGATCCGTGATCGACGGCAGGTGGACCGGGAGACGCCCCGCGCACCTCGGGGGTTCTCTCTTCGTGATGGATTCTTGACGCGGGGCGACGCTCTCGACCGTTCGAATTAGCGATAGTGTCGCCGTAGTTGACGTTCGCCACAGCAGTCGGCGTCAGCCACAGCGGCATACGGGGGCCGCTCACGTGTCATAGCCATACGGACATATGCGCGCACAAAGTAGACGAAACAGCGCACATGCCCCCGTTGCGTGCATGCAACACCCTCTTGAAGGAGGCCCGGTGTCCACGAAAGAGGTGGACGCGCCCGCCGGCTCGGCGTCCTCGGCATCGCCGTCCGCGCCCCGGGGTCTGCGGGCTTTCGCCGACCGATGGCCCTTCCAGCGCAAGCTGAACGTGCTCGTCGGCATCCCGCTGGCGGTGATCGCCCTGCTCCTGACGTACCTCATCGTCGACCTGGTGCAGGAGTCCGAACGCGCCGAGAGCGCCGCCCGACTGGTCCGCGACAGCACGCAGGTCGCGCAGCTCGTCGCCCGGCTGCAGGCCGAGCACCAGCAGGCGATCCTGCTCTCCGTGCGGTTCGAGGCGGCCTCCGGCGTCGACGCCCCCTCCGCCGAGAGCTACCGGCAGACCCAGGCCGCCGTCGACGAGCAGGTGCAGAAGGTGGTCGACGCCTTCGGCGACCGGCTGCCGGACACCGAGGCCCAGGCCCTGAGGCAGGTCCAGGGACTGGCCGGGCTGCGGCAGACCATCGAGCAGAGCTATCTGCCCGCCGACAACATCGACCCCGCGTACTCGGGCGCCGCCGACGGCCTCATCGAGGGCCTCGGCCTGGAGCACAACTCCGCGCTCGCCTCGACCTTCACCGGCAGCCTCCTCGACGCGCTGCTGCGCGCGGACGCCGCCCACGGCGCCTACGAGACCGGCGTGTTCTCGGCGGGGACCGGCGACAGCAACGCGCTCATCGAGTTCACCGGCGCGGTCGGCTCCTACGAGCTGTTCACTTACCAGGCCGCGCGGTTCGAGCGGTTCGCGAGCCCCGCGCAGTCCGACGAGTTCGGCCGCATCGAGCACAACACCTCGCAGGCCTCGATCAGCCGGCACTACGCCGACCTGGCGGTGGACCCCAGCGCGTTGCAGGCCGAGTCGAAGGCCGACATCCGGGAGGCGCTGCGGGCGGCCATCGCCCGCTACCCCGACTACAGCGCGCAGGCCGGGTCCCGGCTCGCGATCACGGCGTCGCTCATCGGCCAGATCGCCGACCGCGCCGACGACGCGGCCTCCAGTGCCCAGTGGCGCGCGGTCCTGCTGCTGAGCCTGGCGCTGCTCTGCTTCGCCCTGTGGATCACCCTCTCCGTCCTGGTCCGCCGCTCCGTGGTCCGTCCGGTGCTGGCGCTGACCGGAGCCGCTCAGGAGGTCGCCGACGTCGCGGGCCGCGAACTGGCCCGTGTCGCCGACGACGACGCCGAGGAGTCCGGATCCCCCCGGCTGCGCGAACTGCCGGTCACCGCCGACGACGAGATCGGTGAACTCGCCGAGGCCTTCAACAACGTCCAGACCACCGCGGCCGCGCTGCTGGAGCGCCAGGTGCTGAGCCGGCGCAACGTCGCCGAGATGTTCGGCAACGTCGGCCGCCGCGTCAGCAACCTGACCACCCGTCAACTCGCCCTGATCGACGCGGTGGAGCGCGGTGAGACCGACCCCGCGCTGCTCGAACGCCTCTACTCCATCGACCACATCGCCGTCCGGCTGCGCCGCAACGCCGACAGCCTGATGCTGCTCGCCGGCATCCGCGAGACCGTCCTGGACGGCGGCCCGACCGCGCTCACCACCGTCGTACGCGCAGCGCTCGGCCAGATCGAGGGCTTCCAGCGAGTCCGGCTGCGCGTCGCGACCGAGGCCGTCGTGGAGCCCGACATCATCGGCGACCTGACGCTGATGATCGCCGAACTCCTGGAGAACGCCGTCTCGTTCTCGCCCGAGGACAGTCCCGTCGAGGTGGTGGTCGGCTCCGACGACGACGGCGCGTCCGTCACCGTCTCCGACCACGGCCTGGGCATGAGCGCGGAGCGCCTCGCCGAGGAGAACGCGCGTCTCGTGCGCCGCGAGCGCCTCGACCTCGTGCCGACGAAGGTGCTCGGCCTGTTCGTGGTCGGCGCCCTCGCCCGCCGCTGGGACGTCGACGTCACCCTCACCCGCACCCCGGGCGGGGGTGTGACGGCGGAGGTGGTGATCCCGTCGACGCTGCTGGTGACGATGAGCGAGGTCGGCCCGACCGTCGGGTCCGGCGCCCCGGATTCGCCGACGCGCCCCGCCTCCGCCAGGCAGAGCGCTCCGTCGGCTCCCGCGGCGGGTCCGTCCCCCTCCGCCTCGGTCCCGTCCTGGGCGGCGCGCGAGGACGACCCGACCGCGCTCCCCCGCCGGGTCCCCCGTCGTGGCCCGGCCCCGGCGACGGAGTCGGACGGCTCCCCCGGCACCGGCGTCGTCGACGGGGACCGCACGACCCACTCCCACTCCGGCTCCGGCACCACCGCGGGCACGGGGGACGAGCCGGGAGGAGCCGCGTCCGACGCGTCCCCCGCGGCACGCTCCCGCACCCCCGAGGCCGAGCCGCCCACCCGCGTCGGCGCGCCGGGCATCCCCGCGCCCCGCACGGCCGAACGCCCGCTGGGCGCCCGCGCCGAGGCGGAGCCGCGGGCACACACCCCTTCGGCGGAACGCCGGGCCGTGGACACGGCCAAGGCCCCTCCGGCAGCCCATGCGCCGGAGCCGACGCCCGCCGAGCACGACGCCGTGACACCGCCGTCGGCATCGACGCCGTCCCCGCCGCCCGGTGGGCCGCGAGGCGCCGGACCGCTCGCGGCCGGCCCGGCCGGCGAGGCCGAAGCCGCCCGGCCCCTGCGCCGCCGGGTGCGCGGCGCCACGCTGCGAACGGGCGTGGACGCCGCCGCGCAGCAGACGGCGAGGCAGGCCGCCCGGCCCGCCGACGCGGACGCCGTGCGCAGTGCGCTGGAGGAGTTCGAGGCGGCCGTGGCGCGCGCGCACCGCGACACCGGCGAACACCCGCGTCCCGCCGACCCGGCCGCGCACCGCGGCGAGCGCGGGCACGACGGCCGCAGCGACCACGGTCGCGACCACCGTCCCGACGGTGACCCCGACCGGACCGACCGGACCGACCGGACCGACCGGACAGCGACGTCCGACCCGTCGGGCCTGGACCGCACGCACCACCAGAACCACCTTCCGGAAGGAGCCGAGCAGTGAGCACGTCGACAGGTGAGACTCCCGCCGGAGACGCCACGCCCACCGATCTGCGGGCCGCCGCAGCCGACTTCACCTGGCTGCTCAACCGTTTCGCCACCGAGACCGCAGGGGTCGTGGACGCCATCGCGGTGTCCTCCGACGGACTGCTGATCGCCGTGTCGGAACTGCGCGAGCACGCCGACTCCGAGCGGCTGGCCGCGATCGTGTCGGGCATCACCAGCCTGGCCGCGGGGGCCTCCGGCAACTACGGCCTGGGCGGCCTGAACAAGGTCATCATCGATCTCGAAGGCGGTCATGTGCTGGTCTCCGCGATCGGCAGCGGCGCCGTGCTCGGCGTGGTCACCGACAAGGAGGCAAAGCTGGGCAACATCGCCTACGAGATGACGGTGTTCGCCAACCGCGCCGGCAGCGCGCTCAACCCACAGCTCGTCCTGGAGCTGAAGAACAGCGTCGGCGCCACACGTACGCGCTGACCGCGCGCCACCGCAGAGAAAGCGAACACCGATGGCGGACGGCCGCACCCCGCACGGGGCCGGCGAGGACGGCGTCGCCTCCGTCGGGCCCGCGCCCGCCGTCCGGCCCTTCCTCGTCACCGCCGGACGGGTCGCGGGCGCCCCGGGTGAGGCGTCGTCCGGCCGGACGATGCCCGTGGAGACCCAGCTGGTCGCCACGACGGACGGGCTCGACGCCCTGCACCGGCTCTCCTTCGAACAGCACGACATCGTGGCTGCCTGCCGCGTGCCGCAGTCCATCGCGGAGATCGCGGCACGGCTGCGGCTGCATCTGAACGTGGTGCGGGTCCTGGCCGAGGACCTGCGGGCGGCGGGACAGCTGTCGGTGCACGTGCCCGACTCCGGCATCACCCACGACGCATCCGTACTGCGCAGGGTTATCGATGGCCTGCGGGCCATCCCCGACTCCCGGGGGGTACTCCGTGACACCGACTGAACCGCTGGTCCGCACCTCGGCCGGACAGGCCGCCGTTCGGCCTCCGCTGCCGGTGAAACTGGTGATCGCGGGCGGCTTCGGCGTGGGCAAGACCACCGCCGTCGGCTCGATCTCCGAGATCGAGCCGCTGACCACCGAAGCGGCCATCACCGAGGTCGCGGCGGGCGTGGACGACCTCAGCCACACCCCGCGCAAGACCACCACCACGGTGGCGATGGACTTCGGCTGCATCACCATCGACCCGACGCTCAAGCTGTACCTGTTCGGCACGCCCGGGCAGGAGCGGTTCGGGTTCATGTGGGACGACATCGTGGAGGGCGCGGTCGGCGGCCTCGTCATCGTCGACACCCGGCGTCTCGACGACTGCTACGCCGCCGTCGACTACTTCGAGCACAAACGGATCCCGTTCGCCGTTGCCGTAAACGCTTTCGACGGTCAGGTGGCGCACACGCTGGACGAGGTCCGCTGGGCCCTCGACGTGTCGGACGGCGTGCCGCTGCTCGTCTTCGACGCCCGTGAGCGCGGCTCGGTCCGGGACGCCCTGCTCGTCGTCCTGGAACAGGCGCTGGCCCGCACGGAAGGCTGAGGAAAGCGGTTCCTCGCGGAACGCATCCCGCAGGACGCCCTCGGGACGCCCTGATGCACCAAGCTCACGATCACGGCCTTCGCGCCGATCCGCTCCGTGACGGGAGCGCAGGATCAGACGAAGGCCGCTTTCACGTCCGCTGGTCTTCGAGGAAGTCGATCCCGCTCGAGCCGCGTTCGGCACCGGACCGACAGTGACAAACTCCGACCCTGTGCCGACTTCGGCAACGCGCCTGGAACCCACCGATCCTGGTTGCCGAGGACCGGTGGCACCGGCGGCGCGGACGGGTCCTAGTGGGCGCGTCGCACCCCCGGCGAGACCGTCGCGCGGCCGACAGCCCAGAAGACGCCCAGGGTCGCAAGGGCCATACCGGCGACGAGGGTGGCGCCGCCGACGACCTTCTCGTAGTCGTGCTGGTAGAGGCCGTCCACGATGAAGCGGCCGAGTCCGCCGAGGCCCACGTACGCGGCGATGGTGGCGGTGGACACGATCTGGATGGCCGCCGAGCGCAGTCCGCCGAGGATGGGCGGCAGCGCGACGGGCAGCTCCACCTGGAGCAGGATGCGCGGTCCGGCCATGCCGATGCCCCGCGCAGCGTCCACCGGGGACGGGTCTACCGAGCGCACCGCCTCGTAGGTGGTGACCAGGATCGGCGGCACGGCGAGGACGACCAGCGGGATCATCACCGGCATCATGCCGAAGCCGGTGGTGATGGTGATGAGCACGAGGAGACCGAAGGTGGGCAGGGCCCGGCCCGCGGTGGCGATCAGCGTGAGGGTGTTTCCGCCTTTGCCGTAGTGGCCGGTGACGAGCCCGACCGGCAGTCCGATGAGGGCGGCGAGAAAGAGCGCCTCGAGTGAGTACTGGAGGTGCTCCAGCAGCCGCGTGGGGATGCCGTCGTAGCCGTGCCAGTGGGCGCCGTCGCCGAAGAAGGCGTTGACGAAGTTCAGTACGTTCACCGGGCTGCCCCCTCCAGGACGGGCGCCGTCTGCGCGGCCCGCCGTCGGCCGGCGGCGCTCGGCATCCACGGGGTCAGCAGGAGCCGTACGAGGACCAGCGCTGCGTCCACGAGAACCGCGAGGACGGCCGTGGTGATCACCGAGTTCCAGGCCAGTTCCGGGCGGTTGTAGATCTGCGCGTCGTGCAGCAGGTTGCCGAGGGCGCCCTGGTTGCCGATCAGCATGCCGACGCTGACGAGGCTGATGCTGGACACCGTCGCGACCCGCAGGCCGGCGATGATCGCGGGCACCGCGATCGGCAACTGAACCTGCAGATAACGGCGTACGGGTCCGAGGCCCATGGCGGTCGCCGCGGCGAGGGTCTCCTGCGGCACCGAGCGCACACCGTCCACGATCGCCGGGACGAGCACCACCAGGGTGTAGACGGTGAGCGGGATCATCACCGTCAGCTCGGTCTGCCCCGTGTAGTCGATGAGGACGACGAAGAAGGCCAGGGACGGGATGGCGTACAGCACGGTCGTCACCCACAGCACCGGCGGGTACAGCCAGCGCAGCCGCACGCACAGCTGGGCCAGCGGGAGGGCGAGCAGCAGCCCGCCCAGCACCGGCAGCAGGGCCTCGCGCAGGTGCAGCCCGATCAGTCCGAGCCAGTCGTGCTGCAGGTCACTGGGAATGTCGAAGAAGCGGTTCACCGGACGGCCTTCGAAACGGTTTCCACGGCGGGCTGTTCTTCCTGCCGTTCCCGCCGCTCCTGCCGGCCCGCCGCGTGGGCGCCGCGGATCGCCTCGGCGATCGCCGCCTGCGGGACGACTCCGGCGGCACGGCCCTCCGTGTCCACGGCGACGGCCCACCCGGTGGGCGACAGGACGGCGCAGTCGAGCGCGGCGCGCAGCGAGTCCTGTCCGGCGACGAACGGCCGCCCGTACGACAGCAGCCGGCCTGCGTCGATCTGTCCCGCGGTCAGCGCGTCCGGCTCGCTCCAGCCGAGCGGGCGGCCGTCCAGGCCGGTGACGAGGAGGTAGGGGACGTCGGCCGTGGCCTTGGCGGTGATCTGCTCGGCGGTGGAGTCGACCGCGACGATCGGGGCGGTGAGCAACTCCAGTTCGGCTGAGGAGAAGAACGACAGGCGGCGGATGCCCCGGTCGGCGCCGAGGAAGTCCTCGACGAACGCGTCGGCGGGGTCGGACAGCAGCTCGGCCGGCGGCGCGAACTGGGCGAGCCGTCCGCCGGTGCGCAGCACGGCGACCATGGTGCCGAGCTTGACGGCCTCGTCGATGTCATGGGTGACGAAGACGATGGTCTTGCCCAACTCTTCCTGGATGCGCAGCAGTTCGTCCTGAAGACCCTTGCGGACGACCGGGTCGACGGCAGAGAACGGCTCGTCCATCAGCAGCACCGGAGGGTCCGCGGCGAGCGCCCGCGCCACGCCGACGCGCTGCTGCTGGCCGCCTGAGAGCTGATAGGGGTAGCGCTTGGCGAACGAGGCGTCGAGCCCCACCCGTTCCATCAGCTCCCTGGCCCGCGCGCGGGCCTTGTCCTTGCTCCAGCCCAGCAGCCGCGGGACGGTGGCGATGTTGTCGACGATCGTGCGGTGCTGGAAGAGCCCGGCGTTCTGGATCACGTAACCCATGGACCGGCGAAGCGAGTTGACCGGCTGCTGACGGCTGTCGACGCCGTCGATGAGGATCGCGCCCTCGGTGGGCTCGACCATCCGGTTGATCATTCGCAGGGTGGTCGTCTTGCCGCAGCCGGACGGGCCGACGAGGACGGTGATCGCACGGTCCGGTATGTCGAGGGAGAGCCGGTCGACCGCCACCGTGCCGTCCGGATACCGCTTGGTGACTGAATCTATCCGTATCAAAACGCCGAATACCCTTCGGGTCTGGCCGTTTCCGCCCGCACTCGACCACACGAGTTCAGGTCATTGCGGGGAGAGTCTAGACCTCTTGTGTTTCGAGCCTGTTCGAGGGCACGGCGAGACCCTGGACCCGGCGTCCCCGGCCCGGGAAAGCACGTGAGAGCGCTTCCTCTGTGTGCGACCTGTGAGTTCACTGATTCTCACCCCGCGCTCAGCAACGGCTCAGAGATCCCCCAGACGCCGCCCCCATCGTCGGGGCCATGAACGAAACGAACGCGGGAGTCGTCCGGCAGCGGTCGGTCGAGATCGTGGTGCCGATGCACAAGGGTGGCCCCGCCGGTGGGCCCGCTGGTGTCTCAGCTGCTGTCCGGCCGCGGCAACCTCGCGATCGGCAGCCGGCCGCACCGCCGGGCCATCGTGATCCGGGGCGCCGGCCGCCGTGGTCCGGGGCGCCGAGCGGGAGTTCGTCCCCCGCTCCTACGACCTGCTGCTCAGGGCCGGCCGGTCCGGGGGCGCGCTTCTCGGGCGCGCAGTGCGGATCCAGGGCAGTTCGCACCGACGGATTCCGCGCACTCTCCCCGCATGTCGAGGACACCGCCTGGTTCTTCGACACCGAACTTCTGGTCCTGGCGCAGCGCAACGGACTGCGGGTCCACGAAGTTCCGGTCGACCGGAGCGACGACCCGAGAGCCGCGTCGACATCCTCCGCATCGCCCTCGACGACTCGATGACCTGAAGGGCATCCGGCGGATGCTCCGCTCCACCCTCACCGACCGCACCCGCGTCGCCGTACCCCGCCGCAGCACCCCGCAGGTCCCGGCCGCGCGCACGCCCGCCCCTGCCCCCGTCCCGCCCGCCGGGGCGACCACCCACCTGGAGCACGCGTCATGACGACCCTCGCCCCGCCGCCCGCCCCCGTCCACGAGGAGGGCCCCCGCCACCGGGCGGAGCCGGACTCCGACGGCGGACCCGCCTCGCGCGCCAAGCGGCTGTTCACCGGTGCCCCCGACGATCCGCCCTGGACCCGCCCGGCCCTGTGGGCGATCCTCGTGCTGGCCACGGCCCTCTACGCCTGGAACCTCACCTCGATCACCGGAAACACTTTCTACAACGCTGCCGTCTACAGCGGTACCAAGAGCTGGAAGGCGTTCTTCTTCGGCGCCCTGGACGCCGGCAGCTTCATCACGGTCGACAAACCGCCTTTCGCCCTGTGGGTGATGGGCCTGTCCGCCCGCGCCTTCGGGTACGGCACGTGGCAGTTGACGGTGCCGATGATCGCCATGGGAACCGGTTCCGTCGCGCTCGTGCACCGGCTGGTCAAGCGGGACTTCGGCCCTGTGGCGGCCACGCTGTCCGCGCTGGTGCTGGCGCTCACCCCCATCACGGTGGCCATCACCCGGGACACCAACCCCGACCCCGTACTGGTCTTCCTGATGCTGCTGGGCGCGGCCGCGCTGCTGAAGGCCGTGCGCACCGGCCGGCTGATGCCACTGGTGTGGTCCGGCGTCGCCATCGGCTTCGCGTTCAACACCAAGATGATGCAGGCCTACGTCGTCCTGCCGGCGTTCTTCCTGGTGTACCTGTGGGCCGCTGACGCCTCGCTGGGCAAGCGCATCCGCAACCTTGCGGTCGGTACGGTCGCTCTGATCGTCTCCAGCGCCTGGTGGATGGTGGTCGTCGATCTGATCCCGGCCTCCTCGCGCCCCTACATCGGCGGCTCGACCGACAACACCGTCTGGGACCTGGTCATCGGCTACAACGGTTTCGGCCGTGTCTTCGGGGCGAGCTCGTCGGTCGGCTCGCAGGGCAACGGCGCGAGCTTCGGCGGCGAGGCGGGCCTGTACCGGATGTTCAACGACATCATGGGCGGCCAGATCTCCTGGCTGATCCCCTTCGCGGCGATCGCGCTGGCGGCCGGTCTCGTCCTGCGCGGCCGGGCGCCCCGTACGGACGCCAAGCGCGCCGCGCTGATGCTGTGGGGTGGCTGGTTCGTCCTGCACTACCTGACGTTCGCCCTCGCCGAGGGCACCTTCCACCCGTACTACGTGACCGCCATGGCCCCCGGCGTCGCGGCCCTGGCCGGCGCGGGCGGGGTCATGTCGTACCGCGCCTTCCGCGAGCGGGCTGCGGCGAAGTGGTCGTGGGTGCTTCCCACCGCGATCGCGGTGAGCACCGGCTGGGCGGTCGTCCTGCTCCAGCGGGTCTCCGGCTCAGGAACGCAGTACGCGGTTACCGAGGCCGTGGTCGCCGTGGCGGGGGCCGCGTCGGTGATCGGTCTGCTTGTTGCCCGGTTCACGAGGCGGCAGCGGCTGATGGGCGTCGCGGCACTCGCGGCGGTCGTGGCGCTGCTCGCCGGTCCGGCCGCCTACTCGGCGGCGGCGGCGGCCTCCGGCACCAACGGCACGAACCCTACGGCCGGCCCCGACACCGGGGGCGGCATGGGCGGCGGTCAGCGGCCCGGCGGCACGGGTGGGACGCCGGGCGCCGCTTCCGGTGAGGCGCCGAACGCCTCAGGCGGCGGACAGGCCACCGGCGGGACGTCGTCGGGCAACAGCGGCGGCAGCAACAGCCCTACGAACGGCGACGACTCCACGGAGTCCGGCAACACAGAATCGAGCACCGCGGAGTCCGGCACGACGGAGTCCGGCAGCACGGAGTCCGGCACGACGGAGTCCGGCAGCACGGAGTCCGGCACGACGGAGTCCGGCACGACGGAGTCCGGCAGCACGGAATCGAGCGGCGTCTCCTCGGGCGCGGCCGAGGCCGGTACCGCCGAGTCGGACGCGTCCGGCACGGGCCCGGTCGGCGGCACCGGCGGCGACACGCAGGTCTCCTCCGCGATGATCACCTACCTGAAGAAGAACCAGGACGGCGCCACCTGGCTGGTAGCGGTGGCCACCGACCAGACGGCCTCCTCGATCATCCTGGAGTCCGGTGAGCCGGTGATCTCGATGGGCGGCTGGTCCGGCAGCGACGACGCGATGACGCTCGCCAAGCTCAAGAGCCTCGTGAAGACGGGCAGGCTGCACTACATCGTGATCAGCGACAGCGGCAGGGGCTCCGCCAACTCCGAGATCTCCACCTGGGTCAAGGCGAACGGCACGGCCGTCTCCGACTACAGCGGCCTCTACCGCCTGGACGCCTCCGACGTCGGCTGAACCCCCGACCCACGGCAAGCGACCCCGGCCTGTCGGCCGGGGTCGCTTTCTGGTTTCTCCGCGTTACCGGCGTGACCCGCTTCGCCTCTACTACTCCGCCTTACTCCGCGTTGCTCCGCGTTACTCGGCGTCGCTCCGCGTTACTCCACGTTTCTCGGTGCCTCTCGGCGTCTCTCCCGGTGCGGGCCGACGTGTCGAGAGGACGGAGAGCGACGTCCGGCCGACACGTCGCAGGGACGTGCGGGACTGCGGGACTGCGGGACTGCGGGACGTGAGGAACGTGCGAAACGTCAGGCCGCCGCCGACCCCGCACCGGCCGTGGGGAAGCCCGGGGTGCGCAGCACGCCGCCTCCGGCGACCACGGCGTAGACCTCGCAGTCCGCCTGCGAGGCCGCCCACTCCACGCCCTCGCGGCCGAGCGCGAACGCGGCGGTGGCGACGGTGTCGGCCAGAGTCAGGTCCGGGGCGACGACGGTGACGCTGTCGAGGCCGACGGCCGGGAGGCCGGTGCGCCCGTCGAGAATGTGGTCCCCGCGCTCGTAGCGTGCGGAGGTGGCGACCGCCGCATCGGTGAGGCCGAGGACGGCGCACACCTTGTCGGCGATGAAGGGGTGCCGGACACCGACCCGCCAGGGACCGCCCGAGACGACGACGTCACCGCCGGCGTTGAGGCAGAACCGGGTCAGGCCGGCAGAGGCCAGCAGGTCCGCCGCCCGCTGCACCGACCAACCCTTGACGACGGCGCAGGGGTCGAGGCCGCGACCGGGCAGCCGGATGTCGAAGGCGCCGCCGGTGGCGATCCGGTACTCCTCGCACAGGCCGAGCACCTCGGCGAGGTCGTCGCTCACCCGGTCGGCGGACAGCTCGCCCCTGTCCAGCCGGGACACCTCGCTGCCCTCCCGGTAGGGGCTGAACCGCTCGTCGACCTCCCGCAGCCAAGCGAAGACGGCGTCCGCGGCGCCTTCGGGAACGGACGGGTCGGTGACGTCGTCGACCCGCAGCGAGACGGGAAACCCCATGACGTGTTCGACGCGGTGCACGTCAGGCGCCCTTGGCGTCGATCGCGGCCTGCAGCGACTCCTTGTAGCCGTCACTGGTGAGGGTCGCTCCGGAAACGGTGTCGATGTCCGCGCTCTGCGCCGTAAGCGTTTCCGCAATCAACTTCGGCACCGCCGCCGTGGTCTGCGGATGATTCGGCTGCTTCAGCATCTCGACGGTCGTGATCTCACTGCCGTCGTAGGTGATCCGGACCTGGACGTCGCCCTTCTCCGTGGTGACCGTCGTTCCGGTGAACGTCTGCTTCCCCGACGAGGAGGACGCCGACGACGACGTGGGTGCGGGTGACGGGACGACGGTGGACGTGGCGGTCGACGTCCCGGTGGAGGGCTCGTAGCGCCAGACCGGGATGAGTCCGGCGACGGACAGGATCAGGACAGGTATGGCTCGCTTCACGAAGTCTCTCTCATCCCGCCAGGCTGAAGCGCTCGAAATGGATCTGCGGCCTCGGCACGCCGAGTTCGCGGAGGGTGCCGAGGACCGCGTTCATCATCGGCGGCGGCCCGCACAGGAAGACGTCCCGCTGCGCGATGTCCGGCACGAGGGCGGACAGTTCGCGCGGCGCAAGCCGGTCGGGCACCGGCGGCCCGGTGACCAGGTGCAGCTCCGCCCCCTTGGCGAGGGCGAGTTGGTGCAGTTCGTCATAGAGGACGGCGTCGCGTTCGCCGGCCACGCGGTAGATCACGACGGCATGCCCGTGGATCTCCTCGAGGAGCGCGCGGATCGGGGTGACGCCGACGCCGCCGGCGATGAGCAGCGCTTCCGGGCGGGTGCGGTGCATCGCCGTGAACGCGCCGTAGGGGCCTTCGGCGAAGACGCGGGTGCCGGGCTTGACGTGGCGCAGGCCCGCGGAGCCGTCACCGGCGGCCTTCGCGGTCAGCCGCAGGCGGGAGCCGTCGGGCGCGGCCGACAGGGAGAAGGGGTTCGCCTGCCACCAACGGTCCTTGGTCATGAACCGCCAGAGGAAGAACTGGCCGGCCCGGGCGGGCATCCGGTCCAGGTCACGTCCGGTGATGTACACGGAAACGACGTTGTCGGCCTCGGGGACGACCGACTCGACGCGCAGCTGGTGACGCCAGTTGCGCCACAGCGGCAGCACGAGGCGGCCCAGGAACACCGAGCCGAGGGCGACGCCCCACACGCCATACCAGTAGGCGGTGGCGGCGGACGACGCCGTGAAGGTGGTACCGACCGCGACCTGGTGCGTGAAGGCCAGCACCACGGCGACGTAGGTGTACAGGTGGACGAAGTGCCAGGTCTCATAGGCCAGGCGACGGCGCGCCCAGCGGGCGGAGACACCGCCGACGACGAGGATCAGCGCCATGGCGACCACGGCGCGGAAAACGCCTTCGACGGTTTCGGCGAGGTCGACGAGCTGGTTCACCGGGTTCATCGAGGACGACTCGGCGTAGCCGAAGGCGATGAACACCATGTGCCCGACCAGCGTCCACAGCAGGCCGAAGCCGGTCCAGCGGTGCCAGTTGGTCAGCCGGTCCATGCCGATCCGGCGGTCGAGCCAGGGCAGCCGGGCCACCAGCAACAGCTGGAACGCCATCAGCAACGCACCGTACAGACCGGCGAAACGGCCGATCACGACCAGTGCGTTGGAGGCGAATCCCGCCTGGACTGCGAACAGGGTCACGACGGCCGCGTTGGCGGCCAGCACCGCGTACAGGCCGGTGCGGGCCACCACTTTGGGACGGATCGCCGTGGGGGGCGAGGGGGGCGATTGGACGGTCGTCACGGACGGAAACTCCTAGATCGGGTCCTCAGAACACAGAGCTTCTCCGTGCTTTGCTGTCATTCTCCTGTCGTACAACTTTCAAGATCTTATCGATGTGCGCGCACACGCGACGCGGCTCTGGCGCTGCGGGGTGAGTGGCGCACTATGGGCGGGTGGAAAAAGTACGACTCCTCGTCGTGGACGACGACCCGCCGATCGCCGATCTCGTGGCGACGGTCGCCCGCTACGAGGGCTGGAACGCGGTGACCGCGAACTCGGGTGAGGAGGCGCTGCGCCGCGCCGCCGACTTCCGTCCGGACATCGTGGTGCTCGACCTGATGCTGCCCGACATCGACGGTTTCGGCGTGCTCGACCGGTTGCGTAACACGGGCACGATGGTTCCCGTCGTGTTTCTGACGGCCCGCGACGGGGTCGCCGACCGGGTCGCGGGGCTGACCCGAGGCGGGGACGACTATCTCGTGAAACCGTTTGCGGTGGAAGAGCTCATGGCCCGGCTGCGCACCGTGCTGCGGCGCAGCGCGGGTCCCGGTTTCCAGCGTTCCGTGCTGCAGGTGGCGGACCTCACCATGGACGAGGACACCCGCGAGGTGCGGCGCGACGGAAATCTTCTCACCCTGACGCCGACCGAGTACGAGGTGCTGCGTTACCTGATGCGCAAGTCCCCCACCGTGCTCACCAAGGCACAGATCCTCGACCATGTGTGGGAATACGGTTTCGGCGGCCGTTCCAACGTCGTCGAGCTGGTCGTCAGCCGGCTGCGCCGCAAGCTCGACGCGACGGGCGACGACCCGCTGATCCAGACGGTACGCGGTTTCGGATACGTGCTCCGACAGGCGGCCGAGTGATCGCCCGGTTCCTCCGGTCCTACCGCAGGCTCCGGCTGGGCACCCGGCTGGCGCTCGGCCTGGGCGCGCTGTCACTGGTGGTGTTCGCGGTGGTCGGCGCCATGTTGACCATGTACATGCGGGATTATCTCGACCACCAGCTGCGCGACCAGATCAAGCTGGTTCAGGCGGTGCAGTCCAAGGACGCCAAGGCGCACGGAATCGTGGAGCGCCAGCCCTACTACGGCTGGTACACGGCCGTCTACGACGTGTCCGCCGAGACGGCCGTACTGCGCAAGCCGGCCGACGTGCCCGCCGACCCCACGGCGCTGACCGCCCTCGCCCGGCGGATGTCCGACTCGGACGTCGACGTCACCCGCACGATGCGGATCGGCGGGGACACGTACCTTCTGCGCGCCTGTGAGGTGTCGCCCGGTGTGGTGCTGGTCAGCGCCGCGCCGACCGAGGACATCGACGGCACCATACGCCAGCTGATCACCGTGCAGGTGGTCGCGTTCGGTCTGGCCCTGCTGGCACTGGTGGTGTTCGGGCGCCGGATGCTGAAGAACGGTCTGAAACCGCTCAGCGACATGGCGCACACCGCGCACGGGATCGCCTCGCACGACCTGAGCGAGTCGGCGTCGCGGCTGCACCTGCGGGCGGACGCCCCCGGCGGCGGGCCCGAGGTCGAGGAGCTGCGGACGGCCTTCAACACGATGCTGGAGCACATCGACGACTCCCTCGCCGTGCGGGCGGAGGCCGAGCAGCGGCTGCGCCGCTTCGTCGCCGACGCCTCGCACGAACTGCGCACGCCGCTGATGTCGGTACGCGGTTACGCGGACCTTTTCCAGTACGCGGCCGCCAACGCCCCCGAGGAGCGCGACAAGCACCTGGCCCGGCTGCGCGCCGAGGCGGCGCGGATGGGCGTCCTTCTCGACGACCTCCTGCTGCTGGCCCGCCTCGACGCCGCCGAGGTGGAGACGCCCCTGCGGATGGAGTACGCCGACCTCGTGGAACTGGCCGAGCAGGCGGCTGACGCGTTCCGGGCGGGTCACCCCGGACATCCGGTGACAATGCTTGCGGGCCCGGCGGCCCTACGGCTGAGGATCGATCCGCATCGCATCCGCCAGGTCCTGGACAACCTCCTCACCAACGCGGCCGTGCACACCCCGGACGGCACTCCCGTCTCGGTGGAGGTGTCCGTCTCGGAGGCGACGGCGCGGGTCCATGTCACCGACCGGGGGCCCGGCATCCCGCCCGGCGAGCGCGAAAGCGTCTTCGACCGTTTCTACCGCGTCGACAAGGCCCGCAGCCGCAACCGAGGCGGCAGCGGCCTCGGCCTCTCGGTCGCCCGCTCCCTGGTACGCGCCCACGGCGGCTCCCTGGAGCTGGACGACACGCCGACCGCCACGGTCTTCACCATGACGCTGCCCCTGGGGTCGGCCCAGATCAAGCTAAGAAATCCGGAGACGCCGGGTAGCGGGGTGGCGGGACAGCCGAAGTGACCGGACCGGCCCCTGTCCGGCGCATCGCTCCTTGGCCGCCCATGACCGCGGCTGTCCTCCCCGCCTCTCCGCCTGTCCGCCTGTCCGCCAGTCCGCCAGTCCGCCCGTCCGCCCGTCCGCCTGTCCGCCCGTCCGCCTGTCCGCCAGTCCGCCTGTCCGCCAGTCCGCCAGTCCGCCCGTCCGCCCGTCCGCCTGTCCGCCAGTCGGCCTGAGCCCGGCCGGGTCCCTGCCGTGACCTGTCGCAGGTCCGGGGCCTTGGACCTGAGGCAGGTGCTCCAGGCCCGGAGCACCGAGGCCGGAGCGCCGAGCCCGGAGCCCCGAGGGCTGAGCCCCCGAAGCGACCCCGGCGTGTCCCAGTTCGCGCGCCCCGACCGCGACCTGCCCCCGGTTGACCATCGACACCCACCACGGCCCCACGCCACGGCACGCCACTCCCACGCTCTCCGCCCCTCCCGCCCCTGCCTCCCTTCTCCGCCCCCTCTCACTCCCTCCGCCGTGTCCGATCGCGCGGCACGCGGACTGTACGGGTCCCTGCCCGGCCCCAGTCGCCCCCGCAACCGGACCGGACCTGAAAGGGGCCCCGAAGACAGCGGAAGGGAGCCCATGCTGCGGACCGGGTGAACCTCAGCGGGCGGCCGGGATGAACGGGGAGGGACACGGGCAGAAATCTCACAGCCTCACCGCACACCGACTTCATCGCACACCGGCCACACGGCACCCCGTTCCCACCTCGCACTGGGCACCGCAGCCCGCGCACCCCGGTTCGGCCACGCACAAGCCCCGCCGCACACCAGCGCCACCGCCCCGCCTTCGGCCGCACCGCCGGTTTCACCTCACCGCTCACCAGGCCCGCCGGTTCCGCCTCACCGCACACCAGGCCCGCCGGTTCCGCCTCACCGCACACCAGGCCCGCCGGTTCCGCCTCACCGCACACCAAGCCCCGCTTGCACTTCAGCCCCGCTCGCACCCCAGCCCCACCACATGCCAGCCCCGCTCGCACGCCGGCCCCACCACCCACCGGCCCCGCACACCAGCCCCACCCCACCGCGGTCGCCCTTCGGCCCGCACTCCGTCGGCTTCCGGACACCGCACCGCCACACCGGAGGGGAACGACTCCCGTACCCCTCCCCGAGCTCGCCCCCGATCCGTCACACCGCCGGGCGCGGTCACGACGAGGAAGGACGACGTGCGCCGTGTCCCTGTTGCCCCTCGAGGACCCCGCGTCCCCGCCGCCGTCGGCCACGCCGGCCTCGGACGAGCGCCGCCGCCCTCCGGCCTCGGCCGCCACCCGCCGCGTCCTCGCCGTACTGCCGCTGCTGTTCCTCGCGGTGTGGGCGGCGGTCGACTGGCACGCCGTCCGCAACGGCATGGCCCGGCTGGCCGCCGCCGATCCGTGGTGGCTGCTGACGGGGCTCCTGTTCACCTATCTGGGGGCGGTCGCCGCAGCCTGCGTCCGGCAGGGCGCGATCACCGACCGACTGCCGCCGGGCGCGCTGCTGGCCTCACAGATCGCCGCGGGCGCCGCCAACCACCTGCTGCCCGCGAGCATCGGCGCTCATGCGGTTACCTTGCGGTTTCTGCGGCGCGAGGGCGTCCCGCTGAACCGCGCCACCGCATCGATCGCCCTGTACTCACTGGTCAGGGCCGTGGTGAAGATCCCCCTGGTGCTGGTGTTCGTGCTCGCGGCCCCCACCACTGTGCCGCCCGCGGCGGACCTGTTTCCACAAGGTCGGGCGTTGTTTCTGACCGCCGCTTGCCTTGTGCTGGCTCCGGTGGCGGTCGCGGCGCTGTTCGCCGTCGTACGGCCGCTGCGCCGTCCCGCCCTGGACTTCGTCCGGACGGCCCTCACCGACGCCCGGCGCCTGCACACCCGGCCCGCCCGCTTTCTGCCCCTGTGGGGCGGAGCGGCCGCGGCTCCGCTGCTCCAGGCGTGTGTGGTGGCCTGCGTGGGAACCGCGCTGGGCCTGCCGCTGTCCTGGTCGCAACTGCTCTTCGCGTTCCTCGCGGCAAGCACCGCGGCCGGTGTGGTGCCCGCGCCGGGCGGCATCGGTCCGATCGACGCGGCGCTGGTCCTCACCCTGGCCGGATACGGCACCCCGCTGCCCCTCGCCACGGCGACCGTCATCGGCTACCGGGTGCTGACGGTCTGGGCGCCCCTTTTGCCGGGGATGCTGGTGCTGTCGGCGATGGTGCAGCGCGGACGGCTGTGAACCTCACCGACGCCACACGGCGTGGCGGGCAAGCGCCGTCAGCAGCCCGCCGGAGCGGTGCCGGCCACCGTCACACCACACCCAGCGCCCAGCACCCGAACCCGGCACCCGCACCCCCACCCGCACCAGGCGCGCCGACCCGACAGGCGTCACGCCTTTCGCGCCCGCCCCTCGGCGACAGCGGTACGGGCGGCAGTACCGACAGCGGCAGCCGCAGCGGTACCGACAGTTGCCGTCAGTCTTCCGCCGCCAGCCGCAGGGAGACGCTGTTGATGCAGTACCGCTGGTCGGTAGGGGTCTGATAGCCCTCGCCCGCGAACACGTGCCCGAGGTGGGAGCCGCAGCGGGCGCACCGCACCTCGGTGCGCAGCATCCCGTGCGAGCGGTCCTCGATCAGCTCCACGGCGTCGCTGTCCTTCGGGTCGAAGAACGACGGCCAGCCGCAGTGGGAGTCGAACTTGGCGTCCGAGGTGAACAGTTCGGCGCCGCAGGCCCGGCAGGAGTAGACGCCCTGGGTCTTGGTGTCGGTGTACTCGCCGGTGAACGCGGGCTCGGTCGCGGCCTGGCGCAGGACGGCGTACTCGGCCGGCGTCAGCTCCGCCCGCCACTGCTCGTCCGGCTTTTCGACGTCGTACGACATGAGCCTCAGCCCCTCACTGGGAAAGACGGTCCAGAATGCGCGGGCCCAGGTCCGTCACGTCGCCTGCGCCCATGGTGAGAACGAGATCACCGGCCTTCGCCATTCCCGCGATCACGGCGGGCGCCCCGTCCTTGTCGTGGACGGCCGTCACGTCGGCGCCCGCGGCCCGCGCGGCGTCGATGATCAGCCCGCTGGTGACGCCCGGGATCGGGTCCTCGCGGGCCGGGTAGATGTCCAGGACGACAGAGGCGTCCGCCAGGGCCAGCGCCTGCCCCATCTCCGTGCCGAGTTCCTGCGTGCGGGAGAACAGGTGCGGCTGGAAGAGGACGAGGATGCGGGCGTCGCCGACCGCCGCGCGCATCGCTTCCAGGTCGGCCGTCATCTCGGTCGGGTGGTGGGCGTAGGAGTCGACGACCTGCACGCCCGCCTCCTCGCCCTTGAGCTGCAGCCGGCGCTTGACGCCCGTGTAGGCGGCCAGGGCGGGGGCGAGCTCGGCGGCCGGAACTCCCAGCGCGACGCCCGCCGCCAGCGCGGCCACGGCGTTGTGGGCGTAGTGGCGGCCGGGAACGGAGACGGTGAAGGTGAGCTGCTGCCCGTCGATCAGGACGGTCACCTCGCTCTTCAGCCCCTGCGGGACGACGGACAGCACCCGCACGTCGGCGTCCTCGGCCTCGCCGTAGGTCACCGTGCGCACGCCCTCGACACGCCGGGTCAGTTCCCGCGCGCCCTCGTGGTCGGTGGCGATCACCAGGGTGCCGCCGGGCACGATCTTCCGGGCGAAGGTCTCGAAGGACTCGTAGATCTCGTCGATCGAGGCGTAGTTGGCGTGGTGGTCGAGCTCGACGTTGAGGACGATGGCGACCTCGGGCGCGTACTTGTGGAAGCTGCGGTCCGACTCATCCGCCTCGGCGACGAAGATGTCGCCCTCGCCGTGCAGCGCGTTGGAGCCGGGGGCGTCCAGGTCGCCGCCGATCGCGTAGGAGGGCCGCAGTCCGAGCTCGCTCAGCGAGACCGCCAGCATGGACGTGGTGGTCGTCTTGCCGTGCGTGCCGGCGACGGCGATCGGACGCAGTCCGTCCATCAGCCGGGCGAGCGCGTCCGAGCGGTGGACCACCGGGATGCCCAGTTCGGCCGCGCGGGCGAGTTCGGGGTTGTCCGCGCGGATCGCCGAGGAGACGACGACGCAGCTCGCGTCGTCGGCCAGGTGCTCGGCCGCGTGCCCGATGTGCACGGTCGCCCCGAGCGCCCGCAGTGCCGCCGCGGTCTCCGACTCCTTGGCGTCGCTGCCGGCGACCTTCGCGCCGCGCTGCGCGAGGATTTTCGCGATGCCCGACATCCCGGCCCCGCCGATGCCGATGAAGTGCGGTCGGTCCATGGCGGTAGGAAGGCCGGGTGCCATGTGCGTGTCTCCAGGGTGCGCTACGACGGTGAACGCGCCCCAGCCTATGGGGTCGGACCGACCGCACGGCCCCAGGGGCGCGGAGAACCCCGCGCCCGCCCCGTACGGCCCGCGCCCGGGACCGTCACCGCGCCGTCCGCGGCCCTCCGCGCCGTCGACCCGCCGCACTCCCGCTGCCGCGGCCATGGCCCTACCGCCACTGCCGCCGCGGCCGACACTGCCGCTGCCGACCCATCCGGCACACGCCGTGCCCACCACATGACCGCATGACTACCTGACCGCGATCCTGCCTGGCCGCATGGCCGCATGGCCGCCTGGCCGCCTGGCCGCCTGGCCGCCTGGCCGCAATCCTGCCTGGCCGCATGGCCGCCTGACCGCTTCCCCGAGGACGCTCCGCACAAAGCACGCCGCACGCCCCACCCCGCGCAACGCGCCCCGCGGCTCGCGCCCTGCGCTCCGCGGTCGCCCGTCTCCTACGCCTTGCTGTGCGAGAACAGCTTCAGGACCGGGACGCCCACCTTGTGCCGGGCCCGGGAGGCCCAGTCCCGGTGGAAGAACTCCTCCACGTAGTGCGGATCCGTCAGCACGATCACCTCGTCCGCGCCCACCTCCGCCACCAGCGACTTCAGAGCGTCCAGCGGATGGTCCTCCACCAGGCGCCCCACCGCCGGGCTGCCGGAGGCCTGCAGCGCCTGGAGCGAAACCTCCAGTGCCCGCACGCCGAAGCCCTTCGCCTCCTCCCCCTCCGGCGTCTCGCGCTCACGGGCGGCCTCGTCCAGCTCGCCGAGGGCGACGTCGTCGATGGCCCTCAGCAGACGGTCGGCCTGGTCGCCGCGCGGCTGGAGCAGTACGTGGAAGGCGACCTGCTCGTCGCCGTGCAAGGTGGTGACGAACTCCACGTCGGCGGACGTCAGGGCCTTCTCGATCATCAAAACGCTTGTGAACACCGGCGCCCCATTCTCTGCGAGGGCCCCCGTGGCCCTCTGTCCTCCGTGGGCCGTTCGTGGCCCTGCGGAAACCATCCTTCCCCGTGATCGCACGGGTACGACGAGATTCAGTGTGCCCGCCGGACAACAAACGGAACGGATGACTCCACCCATTCGGACCGTCGGCGGTGATCGAACCCGTCTGCGGCCCGGCGGCGACCGAACCCGTTTGGGTTCCGGCGACGACCGAACCCGTTTGCGGCGTCACGGCCGCCGGTACCTGGCGAACAGGAAGCCCTCCTCCTCCAGCAGGGACGCCAGGGCGAACCGCCGCGGTACCGCGACCGACGGCCCGCCCGCGATCCGCTGGGCGTCGCCGGCGGTGAGCATCGGGGCGACGGTCAGGCACAGCTCGTCCAGCGCTCCGGCGGCCACGAACTGGCCCAGCAGCCTCGGCCCGCCCTCGGTCAGCAGCCGGGTGTGCCCGAGCGCGCCAAGCGCCTGGACGGCCCGGGCCGGCTCCACGCCCATGCCGTCCCCGGCGATCACCACCCGCACACCCGCCTTCTCCGCGGTCGCCACCCTGTCGGGCGCGGCCCCTGCTCCGGTCAGGATCAGGGTCGGCACCAGCGGCGACGTGAAGAGCGGGAGGGAGAAGTCGAGATCGAGTCCGGCGGTGACCACCGCGACAGCGGGGGCGGGCGCCTGCCCGGCCGCCGCACGCCGCGCCGCGAACTCGGCACGCGCGCGTGCGGGGCGGTACCCCTCGAGCCGGACGGTTTCCGCGCCGACGACCACCACGTCCGCGAGCCCTCGCAGGGTGCCGAAGATCCGCATGTCGGCGGCGGTGGAGATGGGCTGGGAGCGCCCGTCGTGCTGGGCGGCGCCGTCGAGGGTGGACACCATGTTGGCCCGCAGCCAGGGCCGCGGCTCACCGGGCGGGGCCTGCGGGTAGGCGTAGGCCCCGGCGAGTTCGTCGAGGCTCCACTCACGGTCCCCGCCGTCCTCACCCGCCTCGCCGGGGGCCCCGAGCGGGCCGCCGCCGGGGGCGGTCGTCGCTGTCTGGTCGGTCACAGGGAACAGCCGTCGCATGCCAGGCAGTCTGGCACGCCCCGTAGCATGGGGAACCGTGTCGTCCTCCTCCGCCGCCCCCGGCCTCAGCCCGATAGCCGACGCGTCGCCGGTCTCCCTCTGCGCCCGGCAGCCGCACGTCCCCGCGGACCGACTGGTCGCCGAGATGGTGCCGCCGCCCCGGTTCGACTCGGTCCGCTTCAGCACCTACGTCCCGGACCCGAACCAGCCCAGCCAGACACAGGCGGTCGCCGTCCTCGAGGGTTTCGCGGCCGGACTCGGCGGGGCGCACGCCACGGGCGCCGGCCGCCGGGGGTTCCTCGGCTTCGGCCGGCCGAAGGCGCCCAGGACGCCCGCCGGGCCGCGCGGCGTGTACCTCGACGGCGGCTACGGCGTCGGCAAGACCCACCTCCTGGCGTCCCTGTGGCACGCGACTCCGGCCGAGCCCGCCCTCAAGGCGTTCGGCACGTTCGTCGAGCTGACCAACCTCGTCGGCGCCCTGGGCTTCCAGCAGACCGTGCGGACTCTCTCCGGGCACCGGCTGCTGTGCATCGACGAGTTCGAGCTGGACGACCCGGGCGACACCGTTCTGGTCTCCACGCTGCTCGGCAAGCTGGTCGAGGCCGGTGTGGCGCTCGCCGCGACCTCCAACACGCTCCCCGGCAAGCTGGGCGAGGGCCGGTTCGCGGCGGTCGACTTCCTACGGGAGATCCAGGGCCTGTCGGCCCAGTTCCGCGCCCTGCGCATCGACGGCGAGGACTACCGTCACCGCGGCCTGCCCGAGGCTCCGGCGCCGTACTCCGACGAGCAGGTGGCCAAGGCTGCCCACGCCACGGAGGGCGCCTCCCTCGACGAGTTCCCGCACCTGCTGGAGCATCTCGCGAAGGTCCACCCGAGCCGCTACGGCGCGCTGACGGACGGCCTGAAGGCGGTTTGTCTCACGGACGTGCAGCCGGTGCCCGACCAGTCCACGGCGCTGCGGCTGGTGGTTCTGGCGGACCGGCTCTACGACCGCGAGGTCCCGGTGCTCGCCTCGGGAGCCCCCTTCGACCGGCTCTTCAGCGAGGAGATGCTGAACGGCGGGTACCGCAAGAAGTACTTCCGCGCGATATCCCGGCTGACCGCGCTGGCCCGCGACGCCAAGTCCCTCGTCAAGCCCGACTAGACGATCACGGCCGTCCGGATCAAGAGCCGGTTCGCGCCATGTTTCCCGCTCTTTTCAGGCGCACTTCATCTGGAAACGTCGAGTTAACCCTGCAAACAACTCCTCAGGGTTACCTTGTTTCTTGACCAGCCGTTGACCAATCGTTGGTCCGGGCTAGATGTGTGCGATGACCGGAGGGAGGCGCATGTTCCGAGGTACGTCGGCTCGCGCCGCGATCTCGCTCCTCGCCGCCGTCCTGCTCGCCCTCGCGTTCTTCGCGCCGACGCCTTCCTTCGCAACCGCGCACACAGCGCGACACGCCGAGGCCAAGGCCCAGCCCGGAATCACCCTCTCCGCCAAGACGCTGCGCCACGAGAAGGTCACCGCGCGCGACTGCGACCTTCCCGGCGGTCCCGCCGACCCTCGTCGCACCCGCGACCGTCACCGGGTCACCGCCTGCGCCGCCTCGGCTCCCCACGAGCCCGAGCGCGCGTCGTCGGCGCAGGACCCCGCGGCCGCGCACCAGCCGGCCCTGCCCGGCGATCCCCGGCACCGCACATCGAGATCCTCGACGTCCCACTCCCCGGCGGCACTCCAGGTCTTCCGCTGCTGAGCGGGCAGAACAGAGCAACAGTCCCCCACCTGTCCTGTGTCCTGCACGTCCGACGCGCCCCCACGGCGCGCCAGGAGGAGTCACCACGTCATGCAGCCCCTCATCGACAACGCCCGTTCCTTCGGACAGCGCCCTGAGGAGTTCGCCAGGCTTGCCGAAGGCCAGTCCCCGCAGGTTCTCTTCATCACCTGCTCCGATTCGCGGGTCGTTCCCGCGCTGATCACGGGCGCCCGGCCCGGCGAGCTCTTCGAGCTGCGCACCGCGGGCAACATCGTGCCCCCCTACGGCTCCGACCGCCCCACCGGCGAGGCCGCCACCATCGAGTACGCCGTGGAGGTGCTCGGCGTCCAGGACGTCGTGGTCTGCGGCCACTCCCACTGCGGCGCCGTCGGCGCACTGGTGCGCGGCGACGATCTCGACGGCGTGCCCGCCGTACGCGACTGGCTGGCGCACGCCGCCGACGAGCCCGGCGCCGCCGATCCCGACGACCCGACGGTCATGCGCGCGGTCCAGCACCACGTGCTCGCCCAGGTGCTGCGGCTGCGCTCCTACCCGTGCGTGGAGAAGCGGCTGGCCGACGGCCGGCTGCGGGTGCGCGGCTGGTACTACGAGGTGCACACCGGCGCGGTACGCGAACACCGCGTCGAAACCGACGGCTTCGAAGCCCTGTGAGCGCCGCCATGACGAACCAGAAGCCCACCGGGCGAATATCCCGGTTCCCGCACCTGAAGCAGGACTTCGCCGCCTCTCTCGTCGTCTTCCTGGTCGCGCTGCCGCTGTGCGTCGGCGTGGCCGTGGCCTCCGGCGTGCCGGCCGAGCTCGGGCTCGTCACCGGCATCGTCGGCGGCCTGGTCACCGGGCTGATGCGGGGCAGCAGCCTTCAGGTGTCCGGCCCCGCCGCCGGTCTCACCGTGCTGGTCTTCGAGGCGGTGCGGGAGTTCGGCCTGCCCGCCCTCGGGGTGATCGTGCTGACCACGGGCGTTCTGCAGCTCGCCATGGGCGCGCTGCAGCTGGGCCGCTACTTCCGTGCCATCTCGGTCTCGGTCGTCGAGGGCATGCTGGCCGGAATCGGCCTGGTGCTGATCGCCGGTCAGCTGTACTCGGCGGTCGGCGCCAAGGCGCCGGAGGCCGGTCCGCAGAAGATCGCCGGGCTGCCCGAGGCGGTCGCGGACGCGTTCGGCAGCGCCGCCGGGTCCGCCTCGCTCGCACTCGGCGCGGGCACCGTAGCGGTGCTGGTGTTGTGGAAGCGGTTGCCGGCGAGGGTCCGCACGGTGCCGGGACCGCTCGCCGCGGTCGGCCTGGCCACGCTCGCCGCCCTGCTGTTCGACCTGCCCGTGGCCACCGTCGAGGTGCGGGGCCTGCTCGAGTCCGTCCAGCCTCCGCCGCTCGGCGCCTTCGGCGACCTGGCGAGCGTCGGTCTGCTCGGCACGATCATCGCGTTCACCCTGATCGCGTCCGCCGAGTCGCTGTTCAGCGCGGCGGCGGTGGACCGGCTGCACGACGGCCCGCGCACCGCGTACGACAAGGAGCTCATGGCGCAGGGCGCCGGCAACGCCGTCTGCGGCGTGCTCGGCGCGCTGCCGATGACCGCGGTGATCGTGCGCAGCGCGGCCAACGTGCAGGCCGGCGCGCGGACCAAGGCGTCCCGTGTGCTGCACGGCGTGTGGCTGCTGCTGTTCGCGGCCCTGTTGCCGGACCTGCTGGCGTACATCCCGATCCCGGCGCTGGCCGGCATCCTCGTCCACGCGGGCGCCAAGCTCGTGCCGGCGCGATCGCTCGTGGCGCTGTGGCGCGAGCACCCCGGCGAGGCGTTCATCCTGGTGGTCACGGCCGTGTCGATCGTCGCGGTCAGCATGTTCGAGGGCGTTCTCATCGGTCTCGCGCTGGCGGTCGTCAAGACGGCCTGGGAGGCCTCCCACATCCGGCTCGAGGTCGTCGACAAGGGGGCGGGCCCGGTGCAGGCGTACCTGTCGGGCAACGCGACCTTCCTGCGCCTGCCGAAGATCCTCGACAGTCTGGAGGCCCTCCCGCAGGACCGCCCGGTCGAGCTGGACCTCTCGGGTCTGCACCACCTCGACCACGCCTGCCGGACCGCCCTGGAGAACTGGGCGGAACGCCACAGCGCCCACGGCACGGAACCGGTGAAGGTCACCGAGCCGGCGAAGGCGCCGGAAGCCACGGAGGCGGCGACGGAGCCCGTCCGGGCCGGCTGACGCCGAGCGCGCCCGTCGTCCGGTCCGGGGCTCGGCGCCCGGGCGTGGCCCCGGACCGGACGGCGGGCATATCGTTGCAGGAGTAGGCAGAACGGCTCAATCGGGACCTCTGGTCGAGGAGGTCGACATGCTCGAGGAGCTGCTGGGCGTGGCGGCGGCGGTCGCCGCGGGAGGCCTCGTGTACCTCGGGGCCGCGGCACGGGTCGTGAAGCAGTACGAGCGCGGGGTGGTCCTGCGACTCGGCCGTCTGCACGGCGACGTCCGCGGGCCCGGGTTCACCGTCGTCATCCCCGCGGTGGACCGGCTGCGCAAGGTCAACATGCAGATCGTGACGATGCCCATTCCGGCCCAGGAAGGCATCACCCGCGACAACGTGACCGTGCGGGTCGACGCGGTCGTGTACTTCCGGGTGGTGGACGCGCCGGCCGCGCTCATCAACGTCGAGGACTACCGATTCGCCGTCTCCCAGATGGCGCAGACCTCACTGCGCTCGATCATCGGCAAGAGCGAGCTGGACGACCTGCTGTCCAACCGGGAGAAGCTCAACGAGGGTCTGGAGCTGATGATCGACAGTCCGGCCATCGGCTGGGGTGTGCAGATCGACCGGGTCGAGATCAAGGACGTCTCCCTGCCGGACACCATGAAGCGTTCGATGGCCCGTCAGGCGGAGGCCGACCGTGAACGCCGGGCACGGATCATCAACGCCGACGCGGAACTCCAGGCGTCGAAGAAACTCGCCGAGGCGGCCGCGGAGATGTCCGAGCAGCCCGCCGCACTCCAACTGCGGCTGCTGCAGACGGTGGTGGCGGTCGCCGCGGAGAAGAACTCCACACTCGTGCTGCCGTTTCCGGTGGAGCTGCTGCGTTTCCTGGAGAAAGCGCAGCAGCAACCGCCTCCACAACAGGCAGAGCAGAGGGAACCGCTTTCACAACGAGCTGAGCAGCGGGAACCGCTTTCACAACGAGCTGAGCAGCGGCAACCGCTTCCGCAGCATTCCGATCAGCAACCGTTTACGCAACGGCTTCAGCAGCAAGCGGTTACGCAACCGTCGCCGCGGCAACCGCTCCCGCAACAGACTCAGCAGCCGCCGCCCGCTCCGCCGCCTGCCGCCTCTCCTGAGGCCGCCGCCGAGTGACACCTGCGCCGCGCGTGGTTCCCGGGGCGCACCGCGGGTGATAGACACAGCGGGATCACAGTCCTGTCCGCCAGCAGGAAGGTTTTCCCATGTCCGCGACACGACGTCAGATCCTCGCCGGCACCGGTGCGCTGGGGGTGGGCGCGAGCATCGCGTTCACCGGCGCCCTCTCCGACCTCTTCGCGGGCACCGCGGCCGCGCAGGGCCTCGGTCACGAGGGGTACGGCCCCCTCGTCCCCGACCCGCACGGCCTTCTCGACCTCCCCAAGGGCTTCCGCTACCGGGTCCTGTCCCGGGAGGGCGAACCGCTGCGCTCCGGCGAGGGCCCGGTCCCCTCGAATCACGACGGCATGACGGCGCTCCCGGGGCAGGGCGGCCGCGTGCACCTGGTCCGCAACCACGAGAACCGTCCCGCCGCCGCGCACGCCGTCCCCACCGTCAAGGGCCTGACCTACGACCCGGCCGGCAAGGGCGGCTGTACGGCCCTGACGCTCGACTCCCGGGGCAGGGTGCTCTCCGAGCGGGTCGCGATCGCGGGCACGGCCGTCAACTGCGCGGGGGGACCCACCCCGTGGCACACCTGGCTGACCTGCGAGGAGACCGAGGACAAAGCCGGCACAAACGGTTACACCAAGGATCACGGCTTCATCTTCGAGGTCCACCCGTCCGACCCGCGCCGCACCGGAGCCGTGCCGCTGACCGCGATGGGCCGTTTCCAGCACGAGGCGATCGCCGTCGACCCGCAGCGCGGAATCGTTTACGAGACGGAGGACGCGTTTCTTCACCCGTTCGGCCTTTTCTACCGTTTCCTGCCGGAGAAGCCGTTGGGCGGCGTGGGCTCGTTGCGCGCGGGCGGCCGACTGCAGGCGATGCGGGTGCCCGGCGTGCCGGACCTGTCCTCCATCCAGGAGACGGGCCGTGTCTTCGAGGGCATCGAATGGGTCGACGTGCCGGATCCCCTCGCCGCCGAAACGCCGATCCGGCTGCAGGACTTCGGCCCGAAGGGCATCACCCACGCCCAGAAGCTGGAGGGCTGTTACTGGGGCGGGCGGTGCGTGTACTTCGTGTCGTCGTTCGCGCGCGGGGCGGACGGCTCGGCGGCCGACCACTTCGGCCAGATCTGGCGTTACGACCCGCAGCGCCGCCGGCTCACCCTCGTCGTCGTCTTCGGACCGGACACGGACGTGCAACTGCCCGGCGAGTCCCCGGACAACATCTGCCTCGCGCCCAGCGGCGGCCTGATGGTCTGCGAGGACGGCAACGGCGCGCAGCACGTCTTCGGCGTGACCAGGGGCGGCGAGGTCTACGCCATGGCGCGCGGGCGCCAGAACATCGGCACGCCCGAGGAGCCCGAGTGGGGCGAATTCGCCGGAGTCACCTTCTCCCCCGACGGCGACACGATGTACGTCAACTGCTACACGCCCGGGACGACGTTCGCCGTGACGGGCCCCTGGCGGCGCTGACCACGCGCGCGTGAGTCCGGGGGGCCGGGCGGCGGCGCGGCCGGACGGAGCACGCGGACGCACGGGCGGGTGACGACCATGGAGCTGCGGTCATATTTCCGTATCGACCGCCGGGCGTTCCCCGTAGGTTCATACGATGATCCTTCCCGTGCGCCGTCGTCAGGCCACCGCGCTCTGCGTCCTCACCGCCGCCCTCGCCGCCCTCGCCGGCTGCGGCACGTCCGAGCGTCCGGTGGCCGCCCGTCCGGCCGCCCCCGCCTCCACCGCGGTTTCCACACCCACCACGGCTCCCGCCTCACCCCATGCCTCCGCCTCCCCCTCCGCGAACCCGCCTTCCGCTCCCGCCACATCCGCCGCCACCGACACCTCCTCCAGGCCTCCGACCCTGGCCCCCGGCCCGGCCGGGCTGACCCCCGTCTTCCGCAATGCGCCCCGCGCGGCCGGCAAGACGGTCGCCCTCACCTTCGACGCCGACATGACCGCCGACCAGGGGGCCCGGGCGGCGGCCGGCGAGCACTTCGACAACCCCGGGTTGATCGCGGCGCTGCGCGAGCTGAAGGTTCCGTCCACCGTGTTCATGACCGGCCGCTGGGCCGAGGAGTACCCCGACCAGGCCCGCTCGCTCGGCCGTGACCCCCGTTTCGAGATCGCCAACCACTCCTACAGCCACTACGCCTTCACCGGCGACTGTTACGGGCTGCCGACCGTCCCCGAGGAACGGATGAGAGCGGACGTCGAACGCGCTTACACGGCGTTCCGCAAGGCCGGCGTGCCGAACGCGATGCCGTACTTCCGTTTCCCGGGCGGTTGCTACGACAGCCGGGCGCTGCGCGCGGTGAGCGGCACCGGCGTGACCGCCGTGCAGTGGGACGTGGTGAGCGGGGACGCGTTCGCCACCGACGCGGACGCCGTCGCCCGGCAGGTGCTGGACGGCGTACGGCCCGGCTCGGTGGTCGTCATGCACTGCACCCGGAGTGCGGCCCCGACGACCGAGCAGGCGGTTCGGGCGGTCGTCCCGGAACTGCGCCGGCGCGGATACCGGTTCGTGAAGGTTTCCGAGCTGATCGCAACGGCGAGCGGGCGACGGTGACCGGCGGGGCCGGCGGCCGGACGCGCCCCGGGGCAGACGCCCCCTCACCCCACCCCCTCGCCCCCATCCGTCGCCCCCACCCCTCGCCGCCGATCCACGGGCCGGACGCTCCCGCGCCGTCGGTCCGGACGCGGGAACACCCGCGGCTCACCGCCCACCTCCCGCGGGCCCACGGCCAACGGCCAACGGCCCACCTTCCACGGGCAACAGTCCACCGCCCAACGTCCACCGATTCATTGGGCGCGCCCCCGCCGCCCGCGCACCTCAAGCTCCGCACTGTCCGTCCGCGACCACACCGCGCGGGCAGCGGGCCCGTCCGGCGGCATGCGGCTCCGCTTCGGCGGCCGGCAGGGGTTTCGTACGCTGGGGTCATGAGCGACGACAGCGAGCGCGACTACTGCCTGATCGACGCCACCCGGCCGCCCAGGGCCGAGGGACCGCCGTACGCCGAGTGCGTGCAGTGCCGCAGGCCGACGGAGTACCCGGAGTCGTACAGGGGCATCACGCTGTGCCCGGTGTGCGAATGGCAGGAGGCGCAGCGGACCGCTTGCTCGGGATGACACGCCCTCGGGCCGCCGGACACCCGCCGGCCCGCGTCTGCGGGCGGTAGGCCGCCCGGCCGCGTCCCCCTGCGTGGGTCGCCCGGCGGCACCGAGACCGGGTCAGGGCGACCGGCGGGACGTCAGCGCGCAGGCTGCGGCGATCGCGGCCGCGCCCAGCAGGGCCGCCGCCGCGGTGGGCCACAGCGGCAGGTGGACGGTGGCCGTCCGTGAGCCGCCGACCAGGCCGCTGACGGCCGCGTGCGCCGGGGACCCGCTCACCACCAGCGCCAGCAGGGCCGCCAGCAGCAGCGCGGGAACCGCCCGGCCCGGCGAGCGCAGCACCGGCCAGGCGGTGAGCGCGCCGACGGCCGCACCGAGCAGCGCGCAGGTCAGGACGGCGAGCAGGCCCGCGCCGGCCGCCTCGAGGACCGGGACGCGCCTCTGGTGATCACTGCCGACCGGGTCGCTGACGAAGGTGACGAGCGCGGTCGCCGCCACGCCGAACGCGGCGGCGGCGGACAGCGCGACCAGCACACAGGCCAGATGGGCCCGCGCGGCCCCGACCGCCGCGGCGACGACGGTGCGGGCGGCCGGCGGCTCGTTGGAGACGCAGATCCGCACCAGCCAGGCGGCCACGGGCAGCAGGAACGCGGCCGCGTAGCCGAGCGAGTCCAGCAGCGGCTGGCCGCCCTGCACGCCGACGCCGAGGAAGACGGCGTACAGCAGGAACGGCGGCAGCCAGCGCTGCGAGCGGACGAGCAGAGCGCTCTGGTAGCGCAGCAGGGCGGTCACGGGCGGCTCTCTTCTTGACGGACGCTCACCACGTGCCACGGCGGGTCGGCGGTCAGCAGGGCGCGGAGCAGGACGTCGGAGTGCGAGGCGGGGACGGTGAGCCGGTGGCGGCGCTCGGCCGTCTGCTCGGCGGAGGTGGCCAGCCGGAGCGCTGCCGGCGGCAGGGTCGCGGCCCGACCGTGCACCTCGACCGTCGTGTGCGGGCCGGTGGGCGTGGAGTCCGGGCCGGCGTCGGCGCCCACGCGCGCGTGCAGACCGCCGTCCCGGACGGTGAGCACGACATCGGTGGCGTCGGCGAGCCGGCGGGGGTCGTGGTCGACGAAGACGACGGCCGCGCCGGCCGCCGTCCGCTCGGCGACGGCCCGCTCGAGTTCGGCCCGGGCGTCCGCGTCCAGGCCGGTCCACGCCTCGTCCAGGATCAGCAGTTCGGGCTCGGCGAGGAGCGCCTGCGCCACGGCGACCTTCTGGCTGGTGCCCTTCGACAGACGGTTCATGGGGGTGCCGGCGTGCGTGGCGGCGCCGAAGCGGTCCAGCCAGTGGTCCGCGGCGCGCTCGGCTGCCGGGCGGGACAGACCGTGCACGGCGCCGAGGTGGGCGAGGTAGCCGGCGGCGGTGAACGGGAGAGCGGCGGGGAAGCGTTCGGGGACGTAGGCGGTGCGGGGGCGGCCGGTGACCCTGCCCTCGGTGGGAGCGTCGACCCGGGCCAGCAGGCGCAGCAAGGTGGACTTTCCGGTCCCGTTGGCGCCCGCGACGCGAGTGAGCGTGCCGGGCGCAGGCCGCAGGGCCACGTGACGCAGCACCCACGGTCCGTGTAAGCCGTAGCGGCGGCCCACATCCTCGAGGCGTAGATCGGGTTCCATGAGGAACATCCTCTCGCAGGTCCAGTAGCCTGCGCGGGTGAGTGAGAGTCCGTTCCAGACCGAGCCGAACCCCCGTGACCGGGCCCCGCAGTTCGTGCTGCCCCTCGTCGTGCGGGTGGAGAAGTCCGCACCCCCCGCGCGCGTGGACGCCCTGGAGACCGCAGCCCGCGCCGTGCTCGTGATGCTCGGCGACGAGCGCTCGGACGGGGACGGCGAGTGGGCGCAGGTCATGCGGGACTGGCAGGACGCCAGGATCCGCAAGGTGGTGCGGCGGGCCCGGGGGGCGGAGTGGCGGCGGGCGGTGGAGCTGCCGGGCATCACCGTCACCGGGAAGTCGGCGGAGGTGCGGGTGTTCCCGCCCGTGCCGCTGGACGGCTGGCCGAAGGAGCTGGCCAAGCTCCAGGTCTCCGGAACCGATCTCGACGACCCCGAGCCGCCCGGCGCCGTGGAGCCGGGGACGGTCGTGCTGTGGATGAGCCCCGAAGTGGAGATGTCGGCGGGGAAGGCGATGGCGCAGGCCGGGCACGGCGCACAGCTCGCCTGGTGGGAGCTGTCGGACGCGGAGCGGGCCGCGTGGCGCGAGGCGGGCTTTCCGCTCGCCGTGCGGACCGCACCGCCGCACCGCTGGCGAGAGCTGACGATGAGCGGACTGCCGCTGGTGCGGGACGCGGGGTTCACCGAGATCGCGCCGGGCAGCTGCACGGTCGTCGCGGACCATCCGGCCCTGCGCACCCACTGATCCCGCACCCTCTCGCCCCGCGGTCCCCGCTTCACCTGTCAGCCCCTTGTCGCGTCGCGGCCCTGCTTCACTTCTCAGCCTCTCGTCGCGTCGCACCCCCGCTTCATCACCTGTCAGCCCCATGTCGCGTCGCGGCCCCCCTTCTCCTGACGGCCGCTAATCGCGTCGCCCCCGCTCTCCTCACGGCTGCCGCATCGCGTCGGGGCCCTCTGCGGTCTCCTCGCGGCCGCGCCCGGCGTCCTGCCGTGCCGAACCTCAAATGTTGCTCTGAAGCGGGGCTCGGTGCGGTTCGGGCGCGAACCCCGGGGTCATATCACCGTCACCGTGCAGGGGGACGAGAGAGGCGGGGCACCATGGTGCGACTGGGAACGGGGATCGGCTGGCGGCCGGAGATCGCGGACGCCGTGGAGCGCATGCAGGGCATCGACTGGGTCGAGGCCGTCGCCGAGAACGTGTGCCCCGGCCACCTGCCCGACTCGCTGCTGCGGTTGCGCGAGCGCGGGGTCACCGTGATCCCGCACGGCGTGTCGCTGGGGCTCGGCGACGCGGAGCGCCCCGACGCCGCACGGCTGACCGCGCTCGCCGAACGGGCCGTGGCCCTCGGCTCGCCGCTGATCACCGAGCACATCGCGTTCGTCCGCGCGGGCGGGCCGCTGACGGCGTCCGTGCGGTTGGAGGCCGGCCATCTGCTGCCCGTGCCGCGCACCCGGGACGCGCTCGACGTGCTGTGCGAGAACGTGCGCATCGCGCAGGCGGCGCTGCCCGTCCCGCTGGCCGTCGAGAACATCGCCGCGCTCCTGGCGTGGCCCGGCGAGGAGATGACCGAGGGGCAATTCCTGTACGAGCTGGCCGACCGCACCGGTGTGCGCCTGCTCATCGATGTGGCCAACCTGCACACCAACCACGTCAACCGGGGTGAGGACCCCGCCAAGGCGCTCGCCGAGCTGCCGCTGGAGGCCCTCGCCTACGTCCATGTCGCAGGCGGCTTCGAGCGGGACGGCGTCTGGCACGACAGCCACGCCCACCCGGTGCCCCGCCCGGTTCTCGACATCCTGACCGACCTCGCATCCCGGGTGTCGCCCCCGGGAGTGCTGTTGGAGCGGGACGACAACTTCCCCGAACCGGATGAGCTGGAGCGGGAGTTGGGCGTGATCCGGGCGGCCGTGGAGCTCGGGGCGGCCGCCCGTGGCACGACCGTGCCCGCCGACGCGCGCCTCCTGCCCACGGCCGGGCGGAGCGCCGTCCCGGCCCTGATCGGGACTGACGGGCCGTCAATCGCGGCCGGGGCTGCAAAGGAAGCCGGTGCCGGAACCGCGACAGCAACGGCAACGGCAACGGCAACGGCAACGGCAACGGCAACCGATTACGCAGAAGTTGCGGGCACGGCCCGGCCTGCAACCGCTTACGCCGAAGTTGCGGGTACGACCGGGCCTGCAACCGCTTACGCCGAAGTTGCGGGCACGGCTGAAACTGCCGCAGGCGCCGTCGCCCGGACGTCGGAGCAGGCCGCTTGCGGCGAGACGACCCGTCAGCGTCTCGCCCTCGCCCAGTCGTCCCTGCTGTCCGCGCTGGTCGCCGGGACACCGGTTCCAGAGGGTTTCGACCGGGCGCGACTCGGGGTTCAGGCGCGGGCGTTGGCCGCGAAGCGGGCGGACGTCGTGGCGAAGGTGGCGCCGGAGCTGCCGCTGATCCTGGGAAACGGATACCGAGTCGCTTTCGTCGCCTACGCCCAGGGCCACCCGATGCACGCCGGTTACCGGCAGGACGCCCTCGACTTCGCCGCACAGCTCCTTCGGGAGGGTCGCCCAGCGGACGGGCGGGCCCGCCGTGAGCTGCGCCGCTGGTGGCTGGACCGCTCGGGTCCCGCCCCGCGCCGGACGCCCCGGCTCGGGCGCGGGCTCGGGCTCGGGCTCGGGCGCGGGCTCGGGCTCGGGCTCGGGCAGGTGCGGCGGTCGCTGATCCGCCGATGACCCCGCGTCCAGAACCGTCGGGACGCGGTGTCGTCGGCGACACCGCAGAAACCTCCGACACCGCCGCCCCTGGGCGAACGCCCCGAGTGTGCCGGGATTAACACCGGCCCGCCGCTCGCCCCACCCATCAACCGTTTACCACCTGTTTCCCCCATTTTCACCACCCCCTCACACCTTCGGTTTCACCTGGTATGCCCGGGATCCAACTGTTCACCGGTGAGCGGAAATGCACACAACCGGCGCAGTAACATTCCAGAACATCCAGTTCCGCTACCGAAGCGCACTTGCGTGCAGTGCCGCGAGCAGGAGGCACCATGCGACCGCGACCCCCGGTCCAGGGCAGAGGCATTTTCAGTGGTACCGGGCTCATCATCACGTGCCTGGCCGCCACCCTCGCAGCGCTGGTCTTCCCGATCTGGTCGTACGCCGACCGGGTGGACACGGGCGTGAACGTGCTCAACGCGGAGACGGTGTCGACGCAGTACGGGCCGCTGTCCGCGCTGGACCGGGAGTTCGTCACCAAGGTCCGCCTGGCGGGACTGTGGGAGCTGCCCGCCGGCCGGCAGGCGGAGACGAAGGGCACCACCGAGGCGGTGCGCACGGCGGGCCGTCACCTCGTCGAGGGACACGCCTTCCTGGACGAGCGGGTCCGCGCCGTCGCCTCCCAGCTGGGCCTCCCGCTGCCGAACGAGCCCAACGACCAGCAGCAGGGCTGGCTGAGCGAGCTGACGGCGGCCCAGGGCCGCCAGTACGACTGGAAGTTCGCCAACATCCTGCGCCTCGCGCACGGCCGGGTGTTCTCCGTCGTCGCCCAGGTACGGGCGAGCACCCGCAACTCCCTGGTCCGGGCACTCGCCGACGACGCCAACACCACCGTGCTGGACCACATCAAGGTGCTGGAGGCCACCGGGTACGTCGATTTCGACGCCCTCGCCCGGGACATGGCCGCCGATGTCACGCCGCCCCTCAGCCGCTCGCCCGCCCCGCCGGGCCCGACGGCCGACCCCGGACCGGTCGTGCCGCTCACCGCGCCGGACCCCACCTACCCGCTCCCGCCGGCCGCGGCCAGTCCGCCGCCCACCGACTGAGCCCCCGCCGACGCGCCGCATCCCGCTCCCCGCGCCGGAACCCCGCAACCAGCACCCCGCGCCCCGCACCCCGCGCCCAGCGCCCGGTGACGGAACGTCACCTACCGCCCCGGGCTCGGCGCGGACCAGACCTGAGCCGGCCCTCGGTACCCGACTCCACGCACGCGGGTGCCCGCCAGGCGGGGGCGCGCTGCACCAGCCGGGGGCGCACAGGGGGCATTGGCGGCGACACCCGTCACCGGTGCTTGCCTTCCCCCACAACCGCACCAAACATCCCTTCTGTCGCCGCCGTGCATCGAAGGGACCCCCGATGAGAGCCGCCGCCCTCCACTCGGCCGCAGGAGCCCTGCTGCTGACCGTCCTCTCCGCCGTCCCGGCGGGCGGCGTCCCGGGCGCGGCCGCCCAACGGTCCCCGGCGTCCGGGGTGGCGCTCGCCGCCGCTCGGGCCGCGGCGAAGGGCGTCACCTTCGGGGCCTGTGCCGAGGCGGAGGAGCTGCCCGCCGCCATGCAGTGCGGCACGGTCGCCGTACCGCTGGACTACGCCCGTCCGGACGGCAGGCAGATCAAACTGACCGTCAGCCGGGTGCAGGCCACCCACCGGGACCCGCACAACAGCAAGCACCGGGTGCCCCGGCAGGGCGCCCTGGTGTTCAACCCGGGCGGTCCCGGCGGCTCGGGGCTGTACTTCCCGCTGATCGGGCTCCTGCCGGAGTGGAAGCGCATCGGGGCGGCCTACGACCTCGTGGGGTACGACCCGCGCGGGGTCGGCCGCTCGGCGCCCCTGTCCTGCCAGGATCCCCAGCGCTTCTTCAAGGGCCCCTCCCCCGCGCCGACGCATCCCTCGGAGTCGTACAAGCGGGAGCGCATCGCGCAGGCCAAGGCGTACGCGCAGGGCTGCGCGAAGCGGGCGGGCGGCGCCCTGCGGCACTACAACTCGCTCAACAACGCCCGCGACCTGGACGTGGTGCGGGCCGCGCTGGGCGAGGAACGGCTGACGTTCATGGGCGCGTCGTACGGCACCTACTTCGGGGCGGTCTACGCGACGCTGTTCCCCTCCCACGTGCGGCGCATGGTGTTCGACGCGGCCGTGAACCCGGACCCGGCGCAGATCTGGTACCGCAACAACCTCGACCAGTCCATGGCGTTCGAGAGCCGCTGGACGGACTTCCGCGAGTGGATCGCCGCCCATGACGACGTGTACGGCCTCGGCGACACCGCGGAGGAGGTGCTGTTCAGCTACGAGCGGGCGCGGGCGCGGCTGGCCGCGGAGCCGGCCGGCGGGAAGGTGGGGCCGGGCCAACTCCAGGGCGCGTTCCTGCAGGCCGGGTACTACGACGACTACTGGCCCGCCCGCGCGCAGGCGCTGTCGGAGTACCTGAAGGGCGATCCGAAGCAGCTGATCGCGCAGGCCGGTCCGGTGCAGGGGGCGGCGGCCGAGGCGGAGAACGCGAACGCCGTGTACACGGCCGTGGAGTGCAACGACGCGTCGTGGCCGACGGACTGGAAGGTGTGGGACCGCGACAACACGCGCCTCGCGCGCGTCGCGCCGTTCGAGACCTGGGACAACGTGTGGGCGAATCTGCCCTGCGCGTACTGGCCGGCGCCCCGGCAGCAGCCGCTCGACGTGCGGACGGGGCCGGGCGAGCTCCCGCCGACGCTGATCCTGGCCGCCGAGCGCGACGCCGCCGCGCCCTACGACGGGGCGCTGGAGATGCACCGCCGCCTGTCGGGGTCGGTGCTGGTGACGGAGCGCGACGCCGGCACCCACGGCATCGCGGGCGGCCCCAACCGCTGCGTCAACGGGCATCTCGAGGCGTATCTGCTGGAGGGGCGGCTCCCTGCCCGGCGCTCCGCCTGCGCGGCGCACCCGGAGCCGAAACCGCTCGCGTCGCGCTGAGGCCGTCGGACGGCGGCGGGGCCGCGTGGGGCAGGTCGCTCCCACGCGGCCCCGCCGCATGTCGGTACGGTCCCACGCCCCTCGGGGGGTCAGGCCAGCCCGGCGACCAGATCCGCCACGGACTTGCGGCGGCCCGTGTAGAACGGGACCTCCTCGCGGACGTGCATACGGGCCTCCGAGGCACGCAGGTGACGCATGAGGTCGACGATGCGGTGCAGCTCGTCGGCCTCGAAGGCCAGGATCCACTCGTAGTCGCCGAGCGAGAACGAGGCGACGGTGTTGGCGCGGACGTCCGGGTAGCCGCGGGCCATCTTGCCGTGGTCGGCGAGCATGCGGCGACGGTCCTCGTCGGGCAGCAGGTACCAGTCGTAGGAGCGCACGAAGGGGTAGACGCTCACGTAGTCGCGGGCCGTCTCGTCGGCGAGGAACGCCGGGATGTGCGAGCGGTTGAACTCGGCGGGGCGGTGGAGCGCCATGTTCGACCAGACCGGCTCGAGGGCGCGGCCCAGCTTCGTGCGGCGGAAGAGGTTGTACGCCTCCTGCAGCTGGTCGGCGGTCTCGGCGTGCCACCAGATCATGACGTCGGCGTCGGCGCGCAGACCGGACAGGTCGTATGTGCCGCGGATCGTCACGTCCTTGGCGGCGAGCTGGTCGAACAGCTCCTGCACCTCGTCGGCGAGGCCCGCGCGGTCTTCGGGCAGCGCGTCCTTCAGCCTGAAGACGGACCACAGGGTGTAACGGATGACCTCGTTGAGGTCCTTGGCCAGCTTGCCCTTGTTGGGGATCCTGCCGGGCTCGGTGGTGGAGGCGTCGTCACTCATGGTTCTCATTCTCCCGCTCCGCCGTGCAGACTCTGCACCGGGTCGGCCGCGAGGGCCCGTACCGTGCCGAGGTCGCCGCCGAGCCGGTCGGCCGCGGCGTACGCGCTCGCGATGCAGGCCGGGATGCCCACGCCGTCGTACTGCGCGCCGCACACCGCGAGGCCGGGGAGCTTCGCGACGTGCTCGCGGATGCGGGCCACGCGCGCGTGGTGGCCGACCGGGTACTGGGGCAGGCCGTCCGTCCATCGGGTGACCCGGGTCTCGACGGGTGCGGCGGCCAGGCCGGTGGCCTCGCGCAGGTCGTGGCGGGACACGGCGACCAGGTCGGCGTCGTCGCGGCCGAGGATCTCCGTCTCGCCATGGCGCCCGACCGAGGTGCGCAGGACGAGCGTGCCGGGGTCCTCGTCGGCGATCCAGCCCCACTTCTGGGAGGCGAACGTGGACGCCTTGATGGTGTGTCCGTCGACCGGCGGGACGAGGAAGCCGCTGCCTTCGGGCAGGGTGGTCCCGGCGCGCCGGTAGGCCAGGGTGATCAGCGCCATGGAGGCGTACTCCACGGTGCGCAGCTCGGCCGCGGCCCCGGGGGCCTCTGCGGCCAGCAGTCGGGCGGCGGCCGGTGCGGGGACGGCGACGATCACGGCGTCGGCGTGCAGCACCCGCTCCCCGGCGGTGACGCGCCAGCCGCCCGCGGCGTCGCGGTGCAGCCCGCTCACCGGTACGCGCGTGTGGATCTCCGCGCCGCGCGCCTCGACGGACGCAGCGACCGCGAGCGGCAGGGAACCCACGCCGCCCTCGATCCCCATGAAGACCGGCCCGGTCTGCTGATTCGCGGCGGCCTTGGCCTGGATCCCGCGGACGGCTTCTGTCAGGGAGGGGTGCGTGCGCGCCGCCTGGAAGAGCTGGGGGACGGCCGAGCGCATCGAGATCCGGTAGGCGTCTCCGGCGTACACCCCGCCCAGCAGCGGTTCGACGAGACGGTCGACCACCTCGCGGCCCAGCCGGGCGGCCACGTACTCGCCGACCGCCACGTCGTCCCCGAGCGGTGTGCGGGGCAGGTCGGCGTCGCGCTCGATCCGGGCGACGCCCTCCCCGGACAGGACGCCGGCCAGGGCGCCTCCTGTGCCGGGGACGCCCATGACGTGGCCCTTGGGCATGGGGCGCAGGGCGCCGCGGGTCCAGATCGAGGCGGTGGCGGTGGCCGGGGGCTGCAGACGGTCGGCGAGGCCCGCCTCGCGCGCGAGGGCGATCGCCTCGGGCCGGCGCGCCAGCATCGACTCGGCGCCGAAGTCCACCCGCACGCCCGCGATCTCGCCGGGCAGCAGCTTGCCGCCGACCCGGTCCGACGCCTCCAGAACGGTGACCCTGGCCCCGCGTTCGAGCAGCCGGTGGGCCGCGGCCAGCCCGGCGATTCCGGCTCCCACGACGACGACGTGCTGCCCGGTGCCCGTACCCGTTGCGCTCATGACCCCACTCTCTCAGACCCCACCGACACCGCCGCCGGGCGGCGGTGTCCTCCTCGCGTCCCGACCGTGACCTGTTCGGAACCGATCGCCGCAAACGTCCGGGGCGGCCCTGGCGTCGAAGAAGCGTCAGTGGTCAGTCATCAGCCGTTCACAACCCTCGGGGGGACACCCACATGCGCGACGCCCACATGCGCACACGACGTTCCACAGGACGCCCCGCGCGCCGCCCCGCACGGCCCGCGCACGCCCTGGCCGGCCTCCTGCTGGCCGCGGGCCTCGCGCTGACCGGCTGCAGCGGCGGCGCGGACGACAGCGGGAGCACCGCGTCCGACAAGGCCGCCGTCGGTGACGCGGCCGCCCGGGACACCGGCGCGGCCTCGGCCGCGGACGCCAAGGAGGGGGCGGGCGCGAGCGGCTCGAAGGCCACCGCGGCGCCCAAGCCCGCCGTGAACCGCATCATCCGCACCGCCACCCTGACCGTGCAGGTCAAGGACGTCTCCAAGGCCCTCGACGAGGCGCGTACGACCACCGAGAACGCCGGCGGCTATGTCGGCGACGAGACGACCGTCCGGGACGAGGACGACACCGAGCGGACCCGCGTGGTGCTGCGGATCCCCGTCGAGAAGTACGACGACGTGCTCGCCGACCTGCAGGGCGCGGGCAAGCTGCTGGAACGCACGGCGAAGGCCCAGGACGTGACGGACCAGGTCGTCGACGTCGAGAGCCGGATCGCCTCGCAGCGCGTCAGCGTCGCCCGGGTCCGCGAGCTGATGGACCGGGCCGTCAAGTTGAGCGACGTGGTCACGCTGGAGGGCGAGCTGAGCAACCGTGAGGCGGCGCTGGAGGCTCTGCTCGCGCAGCAGGCCTCCCTCAAGGACCGCACGAGCCTTGCGACCGTCACGCTGACCCTGGCGGAGAAGCCGGTCGTGGAAGCCGCGGAGGACGACGACCCGGGCTTCGTCGACGCGGTGACCGGCGGCTGGGGCGCGCTGGTGACGGTGCTCCGCTGGATCGCCGTGGCGTTCGGCGCGACGCTGCCGTTCCTCGCGGCGGGTCTGCTGCTTCTGCTGGTGTGGCTGCGGCTGGTCCGGCCGCGCCGCCGGGCCGCGGAGGCGAGCTGGGCGCGAGCGGGCGTCCCGGGGCAGACCGGGGCGGGCCTGACGGGAGCCGCGCGGACCGGGAGCGGACAGCCGGGGACCGGGCAGGCCGGGGCCGGGCGCGGCGAGGCCGAGGCGGGCGAGCCCGGGCAGGACTGAACTGCGCTCCCCCCGTAGCGTGTTCGTATGAGCATCGAGCGACTGGTCGTGATCGGCGGTGACGCCGCGGGCATGTCCGCGGCGTCCCGGGCCCGCCGTCTGAAAGGGCCCGATGAGCTGGAGATCGTGGCCTTCGAACGCGGGCACTTCACGTCCTACTCCGCGTGCGGCATCCCCTACTGGGTGGGCGGCGACGTCGCCGGGCGGGACGATCTCGTCGCCCGCACCCCCGAGGAGCACCGCGCGCGCGGGATCGATCTGCGGCTGCGCACCGAGGTCACCGAGATCGACGTGGCCGGACGGCGGGTACGCGCGCGTGCGGTGGATTCCGGGGCGCAGTCCTGGACGCCGTACGACAAGCTCGTCGTCGCGACCGGGGCGCGCCCGATCCGGCCGGACCTGCCCGGTGCGGACGCGGCGGGCGTGCACGGGGTGCAGACCCTGGACGACGGTCAGGCGCTGATCGACACGCTGTCCCGCGCGCGGGGGCGCCGGGCCGTGGTCGTGGGGGCCGGTTACATCGGCGTGGAGATGGCCGAGGCGCTCATCAACCGCGGCTACGAGGTGACGGTCGTCAACCGGGGAAGTGAGCCGATGTCGACCCTCGACCCGGACATGGGCCGGCTGGTGCACCTGGCGATGGAGGGGATGGGCATCGCCATGGTAAACGACGCCGAGGTCACCGAGGTGTGCACGACGCAGGACGGCCGGGTCCGGGCGGTGCGCACCGAGGACGCCGAGTATCCGGCGGACGTGGTGGTGCTGGGCATCGGCGTCCGGCCGGAGACGGCGCTCGCCCAGGCCGCCGGGCTGCCCGTGGGCGGACACGGCGGCCTGCTCACCGACCTGGCGATGCGGGTGCGCGGCCACGAGGAGATCTGGGCCGGCGGCGACTGCGTCGAGGTCCTCGACCTGGTCTCGGGCCGGGAGCGGCACATCGCCCTGGGCACCCACGCCAACAAGCACGGACAGGTCATCGGCGCCAATGTCGCAGGCGGTTACGCCACGTTTCCGGGCGTGGTCGGTACCGCCGTGAGCAAGGTCTGCGATCTGGAGATCGCCCGGACCGGGCTGCGCGAGAAGGACGCGCGCAGGGCGGGCCTGCGCTTCGAGACGGTCACCGTCGAGTCGACCAGCCGGGCCGGTTACTACCCCGGCGCCTCCCCGATGACGGTCAAGATGCTGGCCGAGCGCAGGACGGGCCGCTTGCTCGGTGTCCAGATCGTCGGGCGGGAGGGCGCGGGCAAGCGGGTCGACGTCGCGGCGGTGGCGCTGACCGCCGGGATGACGGTGGAGCAGATGACGTCCCTCGACCTGGGCTACGCGCCGCCTTTCAGCCCGGTGTGGGATCCGGTGCTGGTGGCTGCCAGGAAGGCCACGGCCAAGGTGCACGGCAGCGGGCAGGAGTAGGGCGGGGGTCCGGGACCC